>NZ_JBPJZO010000029.1:0-1262 GCF_051216545.1 Variovorax nitratireducens | reverse complement strand
CTCCTCCTGATATTGTTCCTCCCGCTCCCGAAGCGCTGAAGGGAGCCCGTCCGGTAAACCCTGTGCTCCTCCTTGGGCTTGCCAGCCCGCAATAAAGACTGGGGAAGCGGACGGATTCGACGCTGTAGCTCGAACGGTGTCTTGGGGCGTCGCCGGCCAATGCGCTGGCGATGACCCCGCATATCAGGGTGTGCATGTCGAATGTGGCGCATTGATCCTTGATCCAAGGAGTCCCACGATGACATGCAAGGTAGGAGTCGACATCAGCAAGATGAAGCTCGATGTGGCCTGGCTGAGAGCGGACGGTAAATACCGCTCCAAGGTGTTCCCCAACAATCCCGGCGGCTTCGCGGACTTGCTCGGATGGCTGGAGTCGCATCTGCCCGAGGGCAAGGCAACGGTCCATGTCTGCATGGAAGCCACCGGCACGTACCACGAGGGCCTGGCGCTGTTCCTGCACGACCATTCGGTGGCGCTCTCGGTGGTGAACCCGCTGCAGGTCAAGCGATTCATGGAACTGGAGCGGGTGCGCAACAAGACCGATGAGGGCGATGCGAAGGCCCTTGCGCGGTTTTGCGCCAGGACGGGCCCGGCGTTGTGGCAGGCGCCCTCTGCCGGCGTGCGCTCCCTGCAGGCGCTGGTGGGCCGGCTGGACACGCTGCTGGAGCTCAGGCAAGGCGAGTTGAACCGCCTGGAGGTCGCCCACGACTCGGTCAAGCCCTCGCTCATGGCGGTCATCGCAAGCCTGGACGCCGGCATCAAGGACGTGCGCGCGCAGATCCGCAAGACCATCGATGACGACCCCGATCTGCAGCAGCGCGGCGAGCTTCTCGCATCGATTCCCGGCCTCGGGGACAGGACGATTCCCCAGCTGCTTGCGTATATCGGGCGCCCCGAGCGGTTCACGTCGGTCAAGGCACTGATTGCCTATGCCAGCCTGACGCCGATGCTCAGGCAGTCCGGAACCTCGCTGGACAAGCGGCGGGGAACGCACCCCCAGGGGCATCGGGAGCTCAGGAAGGCGCTTTACTTCCCGGCCATGGTGGCGGGGAAACACAACCCGCTGGTGGCCCAGTTCTGGCAGCGCCTGAAGGCACAGAACAAACCCGGCAAGCTCATCGTCGTGGCCTGCATGCACAAGCTTCTGGCCATCGCCTACGGCGTCCTGAGGTCGGGCAAGCCCTTCGATGCGAACTACCGCAAGACGGCTTGCGCTTGACGGGCACCGCTTGACAGGCACAACGGTGTCTTTATTTCGCTGC
>NZ_JBPJZO010000028.1:0-1307 GCF_051216545.1 Variovorax nitratireducens | reverse complement strand
CGACCTTGAATTCGTCCGTGTACTGCCGTTTCGGCAGCTTGCTATCTCGCATTTCGATTCTCCATACAGCTCAAGTTTCCAACTTTCTTGCTGTACGTGAAATCGAGGCAGGGTCAGACGACATCGACACCGCCATTTCGGCTCTTCGGGAGATCTGAAACTTACCCAGCAAGCCGAGCACATGCTGCGGCTTGCCGTTGGGCCTGAACGGCGCGATCCATGCCGTGAAGCCAAGCCGGACCAAAAGTTCCAAGAAGTCGAGCACCACCGCGCTGTCGTAGTACGAGGTAAAGGCGTCCTGCACCACGACAACGCTGCATATCCGTGCATAGAGCGGTCCGAAGGAACTCGGGTGCGTACTCGGATCGGAAGCCCTTGCCGTGCTCGCCCCAAAGCACGCCCTTGTACTTGCGGGTCAGTTCGAACACCTCATCGGAGATCTCGCGGATCGCTGCGGCGCTGCGTTTCGGACAGCACGTTCAACGCGGCGACCGAAGCCGTCTTCACACCGCGGCGCTTCAACTCGGCATGCAGCTGCGTGCCGCTCAACTCGGGTAGCTCCAGCGCGTAGCGCACAAGCACCTGAGTGAAATCCACGTCCTGTGCCCTGGCTACGTTCAGGAGGCGCGCGCGGACAGATGCGGCGAGATCGCTCATGCGATGGCCTCCAAATACGGGCGCATCACATTGGCCACACGGCAGACCTTGGCATACCGCCAGATTTCATCCGTTGTAGCCCGGTTGCCGGCTCGCGCGTCCTTCAGAGCCTCCAGTGCCACGTCCATGCCGATCTTGTTGCGGTGCTTGAAACAATCGGCCACGGTTTTGGCTACGCCGTACACGTACAGGGTGACGCCGTCTCGCTCGACTGTCTCGACGCCGGCCGTGTAGGCTTCACCTGCCATCTGAACCATCTTGGTCGGCGGGTAGTCGATCCGGGGCGCATGGCTACCCCGTGGCATGGCGATCCAGATCTGGCGCGGCAGCTGCGTGGTCAGTTCGTGGAATTGCAAAGCGGTAAGTAGGCAGAACACAGCTTGCGGCACCTTGGTCGCCAGCGCCGCGAGACTTTCGTGTTCCGAACCCGTATGGCTGGGCAGGCGGTAGAGGCCTCGCCCGACCTTGTCAAGCAGACCAGCGGCGGTTAGGCGTGTCAACATAACTCGCGGTGCTTTGATGGCATCTAGATCGCTAGGGAACATCTGATCAAGAGCACGTTTCTTGCATGAAGGACTGAACCTGCAAAGGAGCACGAGCGATGAGCCAGATCAGTTTTGCGGATGCCGAGCAAGCTGGCAAGAGGAAGA
>NZ_JBPJZO010000027.1:0-2512 GCF_051216545.1 Variovorax nitratireducens | reverse complement strand
CGTAAGCCGTCAATAAACCACGCCCTTGTGCGCGGAGTCGGAACCGATGCGCGCAGCGCGGCCTATGCTGCGCTGAGTTCGATGTTCCAGGGCAGCAGCGCCTCGTAATCGTCGACGGTCTGCGCCAGCGGCAGCTTCTTGAACAACGCGACGAGGTACCGATAGGGCTCGACGTTGTTGGCCTTGGCGGTCTCGATGAGCGAATAAAGATTGGCACTGGCGTTCGCGCCGCCCACGGTGTCAGCGAACAACCACGACCTTCTTCCAACGACGAAGGGCCGGATCGCGTTCTCCACCGGATTGGAGTCCAGCGGCCAGGTGCCGTTTTCCAGGAACCGCACCAGCTTGGGCCACTGCCCGTGCAGGTAGTGCAGTGCCTCGCCCAGCAGGCTCGACGGTGCAACGGCGTGCAGGTGCGTGAGCAGCAACCGCTCGATCTCGCGCACGACCGCGGCGCTGTAGCGCGAGCGCAGCCGCAGCCGACGCGCGGGCGTCCAGTCCTTGGCCAATGCCTCCGCACGGTACAGCTTGCCAATGAGCCGCACGAACCGGGTCGCGAGCTGGTCGGGTGAACGCGCTGCCTTCGGTATGGCCTCCTCGGCCTTGATCAGCGGTCGACGCGCGTGAACCCAACACCCAAGATGCGTGAGGCCGCCGGCCTTCGCGATGCCGTTGTAGACCTCGTAGCCGTCGCTCATGAGTGTGGTGCCGGGGCGGATGCCGGCATACAGCTTCTCGGCGTGCACGGCGCCGCGCCCCGGTGCATAGGCAAACAGCCGCACCGGTGGTCCGGTGGCGTTCATCTGCGCCCACATGTAGCTCTTGGTCTGCGCTTTGCGCCCGGGCTCCTTGAGCACCTGAACCGTGGTCTCGTCGCCGTAGATCAGGTCCGAGTCGAGCAGGTAGTCGCGCAGCAGGTTGATGACGGGCTGCACGGCCCGGCCGATGCGCACGACGCCGGCGGCCAGCGTGTTGCTCACGATGTCGCCACCGAAGCGGCGCAGCAATGCGGCCGTGCGATACAGCGGCATGCCGAACTGGTACTTGCCGGTGATGACCCAGGCCTGGGCGGCCTCGGTGAGCAGCCCGCGCGGGATGATGCGCGCCGGCGTCGGTGCGATCTTCAGGCTCTGGTCGCAGCAGGGGCAGGCGTACTTGATGCGGTGGTGCTGGAGCACGCGGACCTGCTCGGGGATGACGTGCATCTGCTCGCTGACCTCGGCGCCGATCTCCACCAGCGCGTGCCCGTCATGGGCGCACACGCGCTCGGCCTCGGGCAGCTCGTGGCGCACGATCTCGCGCGGCAGTGCGGGGTCCAGCGGCTTGCGACCGCGCTTCTTGCGCGGATGGCCGGCGACCGGCGTCGATTCCTCTTCGTCGGTCTCGGCCTGCGGCGTTTGATCAGTGGGCGCGAGTGCTTCGGCCTCGTTGAGGAACAGGTCCTTCTGATCGGTGCCGCGGGCCTCGCTCTTGGCCGCGAAGAGCTGGCGCTGCAACGACTTCAGCCGCTCCAGTGCGAGGTCCCGCTCGGTGGTGGCCACCCGCAGCGCACCGGCCAGCGCATCGCGCTCGGCAATGAGCGCGGCGAGCTCTTCAGCGGTGATGGTGGCAAGCGACGACACGCCAGCTTGGATCGGCATGCCCCATCATTGTTCCTTCAAGCGACGCTGGAATAGCGCAGATGGTGGTGGCGCTGCACCACTGCGATGTCGATGCCCTCCAGCAACCAGTGCAACTGCTCGGCTGTCAGCGTGGGAACCGCATCGGCCGAAGGCCAGACGAACTTGTCCTTCTCAAGACGCTTGAGCAGCAGCCAGAAGCCGTTGCGCTCCCAGCCCAGGATCTTCACCCGGTCGCGCCGGCGGTTGCTGAACACGTACGCGCACGAGGCGAACGGATCCAGGCCAAGGGCCTGTTCCACCAGGATCGCCAGGCCATTGATGTTCAGCCGGAAGTCCACCGGCTCGCGATGCAGGTAGACCTTCAGTCCTTCGTCGAAGCGGAACACCGCAGCCTCCCGAACGCCTCGATCACTTCGCCGACGTTGCGCAGATCGACGCCGCGAAGGTCGATCGCAACACCATTGGGCAAGCGTGCCTGCACGTCCAACACGGCGGCGATGTCGTCGACGCTTCGGGCCACAATCGGCGAGGCTGGCGGCAACGAAACCGCCACGAACGTCGCAGGCGCCGGCACCACGCTGGCAATGGCCTTGCGCGGACGACCGCCATGGCCATGCTCGCGAAGCCATCGACCAACCTGGTTGGCATTGACACCGCACTCGCGCGCCAGGCGCGACACCGAGGCGCCTGGCTGCCGGCACAGTGCCACCAACTCCGACTTCGCCGCTTCGTCGTACACGCTGCGTCCGTCGCTCTTGTGCCCCACCACCAGCCGGCGCTTGAGGTCTTCCAAATCGTCTGTCATTTACGTTCCCACGTTCATCTATGTGGGAACGTAGGCTGTCAGGTCACAGCCCGCGGCTCAAGGACGTGGTTTATTGATCGCATAC
>NZ_JBPJZO010000026.1:2251-4365 GCF_051216545.1 Variovorax nitratireducens | reverse complement strand
GACCGGCTGCTCATGTGCACCGGCTCCAACCCGTTCATGCTGCCGGTGCCCGGCAAGGACTTGAAGGGCGTGATCGCCTACCGCGACATTGCCGACACCGACTACATGATCGAGACCGCCAGGACGCACAAGAACGCGGTGGTGATCGGTGGCGGCCTGCTCGGGCTGGAGGCGGCCAATGGCCTGATGCTGCGCGGCATGAACGTGACCGTGGTGCACGTGATGCCCTGGCTGATGGAGCGCCAGCTGGATGACGTGGCGGGCAAGCTCCTGCAGAAGTCGCTGGAAGAGCGGGGCCTGAAGTTCCTGATCGGCGCGCAGACGCAGGATCTGCTCGGAGGCGAGGATGGCCGCGTGAAGGTCATCCGCTTCAAGGACGGCACCGAAGTCGCGGCCGACCTGGTGGTGATGGCGGTGGGCATCCGCCCCAACACGGCGCTTGCCGAATCGATGCGGCTGCACTGCAACCGCGGCATCGTGGTCAACGACACCATGCAGACCGTGACCGATGCGCGCATCTACTCGGTGGGCGAATGCGCGGCGCACCGCGGCATCGCCTACGGGCTGGTGGCGCCCTTGTTCGAGCAGGCCAAGGTGGCGGCCAACCACCTGGCGCAGTTCGGCATCGGGCGCTACCTGGGCTCGCTCACCTCGACCAAGCTGAAGGTGACGGGCATCGACCTCTTCAGCGCCGGCGAGTTCATGGGCGGCGAGGGCACCGAGGAGATCGTCATGAGCGACCCCTTCGGCGGGGTCTACAAGAAGCTGGTGATCAAGGACGACAAGCTGGTGGGCGCCTGCCTGTACGGCGACACGGTGGACGGCAGCTGGTACTTCAAGCTCTTGCGCGACGGGCGCAGCGTGAGCGACATCCGCGACAAGCTGATGTTCGGCGAGTCGAACATCGGCGACACCGGCCACGAGGGGCACAACAGCGCGGCCGCCATGCCCGACGAGGCCGAGGTGTGCGGCTGCAACGGCGTGAGCAAGGGCGCCATCTGCAAGGCGATCAAGGACAAGGGCCTGTTCACGCTGGACGAGGTTAAAAAGCACACCAAGGCCAGTGCGAGCTGCGGTTCGTGCACCGGGCTGGTCGAGCAGATCCTGATGTTCACGGCCGGCGGCGACTACTCGGCCGCGCCCAAGAAGAAAGCGGTGTGCGGCTGCACCGACGCGAGCCACAAGGACGTGCGCGACGCCATCCGCGCGCAGAAGTACCTGACGCATGCCGAGGTCTACGAGGGCCTTGGCTGGCGCACGCCCAACGGGTGCGCCACCTGCCGCCCGGCGGTCAACTACTACCTGATCAGCACCTGGCCGAAGGAGGCCCGGGACGATCCGCAGAGCCGCTTCATCAACGAGCGCAGCCACGCCAACATCCAGAAGGACGGCACCTACTCGGTGATTCCGCGCATGTGGGGCGGGCACACCACGCCCGACGAGCTGCGCCGCATCGCGGACGCGGCCGACAAGTACAAGATCCCGACCGTGAAGGTCACCGGCGGCCAGCGCATCGACCTCCTGGGGGTGAAGAAGGAAGACCTGGCGGGCGTGTGGAAGGACATCGGCATGCCTTCGGGGTTTGCGTATGCGAAGTCGCTGCGCACGGTGAAGACCTGCGTGGGCAGCGAGTGGTGCCGCTTCGGCACGCAGGACTCCACGCAGATGGGCAAGGATATCGAGCACGCGCTGTGGGCGATGTACTCGCCGCACAAGGTCAAGATCGCGGTGAGCGGGTGCCCGCGCAACTGCGCCGAGGCCGGCATCAAGGACGTGGGGGTGATCGGGGTGGACTCGGGCTGGGAGATCTATGTGGGGGGCAACGGCGGCATCAAGACCGAGGTGGCGCACTTCCTGGTGAAGGTCAAGAGCAGCCAGGAGGTGATGGAGTTCACGGGGGCCTTCCTGCAGTTGTACCGCGAGGAGGGCTGGTACCTGGAGCGCACGGTGCACTACATCGGGCGGGTCGGGCTGGACCATGTGAAAAAGCGCATCCTGGAGGATGCCGAGGGGCGCCGGGCGCTGTGGGAGCGGCTGCAGTTCGCGCTGGACGGCGAGCCCGACCCGTGGTTCGAGTCGAGCCAGGCTGCGGTCGACGTGCGGCAGTTCACGCC
>NZ_JBPJZO010000026.1:0-2151 GCF_051216545.1 Variovorax nitratireducens | reverse complement strand
ACCCATGACCGACTGGACAACCATCTGCCGCGTCGAGGACATTCCGGTGCTGGGGGCGCGGCGCGTGAGCCGGCCTGCGGGCGTTGGGGTGGCGGTGTTTCGCAACAGCCAGGACGAGGTGTTCGCGCTGCTGGACCGCTGCCCGCACAAGGGTGGGCCGCTCAGCCAGGGCATCGTGTTCGGCACCAGCGTGGCCTGCCCGCTGCACAACTGGACGATCGGGCTGGAGGACGGCTGCGCCAAGCAGCCCGATGAGGGCTGCACGCCCAAGTTCGCCTGCAAGGTCGAGGCTGGCGTGGTGATGCTGGACGCGAACGAACTCGCCACGCATGCGCTCGAGCTGGAAGCACCGCGCGCGGGCCCCGGGGCGGCGACGGCCGGCGCGCTGGGCGACGAGTCGTTTGGCGTGCAGGCGCCGCATGGCGCCTGAGGTGGCCGATGCAGCCTTGCCCATGAAGGCCTTGCTCATGAAGGCCTTGCCCATGCAGGAGACGCGCTCCACCTGCCCCTATTGCGGCGTGGGCTGCGGCGTGATCATCGAATCCGAGGGTGCGCAGATCACGGGCGTGCGCGGCGACCCGGATCACCCGGCCAACTTCGGGCGGCTGTGCACCAAGGGCTCGACGCTGCACCTGACGGCCGCGGCCGAGGTCACACTGCAAACGCGCCTGCTGCAGCCGATGCGACGCGCCCAGCGCGGCGCCGCGCCGCAGGCCGTCGGCTGGGCGCAGGCCCTTGACAGCGCCGCCGACAAGTTCGCCCAGGTCATCCGCGACCACGGCCGCGATGCGGTTGGCTTCTACGTCTCGGGCCAGCTGCTGACCGAGGACTACTACGTCTTCAACAAGCTGGCCAAGGGCCTGATCGCCACCAACAACATCGACACCAACTCGCGCCTGTGCATGAGCAGCGCGGTGGCCGGCTACAAGAAGACGCTGGGCGCGGACGCACCGCCCGCCTGCTACGACGACTTCAACCATGCCCAGTGCCTGTTCATCGTGGGCAGCAACACGGCCTGGGCGCACCCGATCCTGTTTCGCCGCATCGAGGATGCCAGGCGCGCCAACCCGGCCATGAAGATCGTGGTGGCCGACCCGCGGCGCACCGACACCTGCGAGATCGCCGACCTGCACCTGGCGATCCAGCCCGGCACCGACGTGATGCTGTTCCACGGCATGCTGCACCTGATGCTGTGGGAGGGCTGGACGCGGCCCGACTACATTGCCGCGCACACCAGCGGCTTCGAGGCGCTCAAGGCCACGGTGCGCGACTGCACGCCCGAGCGCGTCGCGCAGGTCTGCGGCATCGAGCAGGCTGCGCTGCTGGAGGCCGCGCGCCTGTTCGCCACCTCGGCGGCCACGCTGAGCCTGTACTGCCAGGGGCTGAACCAGTCATCCTCGGGCACCGCCAAGAACGCGGCGCTGATCAACCTGCACCTGGCCACCGCGCAGATCGGGCGGCCCGGCGCGGGGCCCTTCTCGCTGACCGGGCAGCCCAACGCGATGGGCGGGCGCGAGGTCGGGGGCCTGGCCAACCTGCTGTCGGCGCACCGCGACCTGGGCAATACCGCACACCGCGCCGAGGTCGCCGCGCTCTGGGGCCTCACCCAGGGGCAGGAGGTGCCCGCAGCGCCCGGCAAGACGGCGGTGGAGATGTTCGAGGCGGCGGCCGACGGGCAGATCAAGGCGCTATGGATTTCGTGCACCAACCCGGCCCAGTCGATGCCCGACCAGGCGGCGGTGCGCCGGGCGCTGGAGCGCTGCGAGTTCGTGGTGGTGCAGGAGGCGTTTGCCACCACGGCCACCTGCGCCTATGCCGACTTGCTGCTGCCGGCCACCACCTGGGGCGAGAAGACCGGCACCGTGACCAACAGCGAGCGGCGCATCTCGCGCGTGCGCCCGGCCGTGGCGGCGCCCGGCCAGACGCGCCACGACTGGTCGGCGGTGGTCGACTTCGCGCAGCGCCTGGAGGCGCGGCTACCCCGGCGCGCGGCCACCACCCTCTTCCCCTACGCGCTGGATGCCGAGGCCGGCGCCGAGGCGATCTGGAACGAGCACCGCGAGTCCACGCGCGGGCGCGACCTGGACATCACGGGCTTGAGCTGGGCGATGCTCGATGCGCACGGGCCCCAGCAGTGGCCATGTCCGGCGG
>NZ_JBPJZO010000025.1:0-8107 GCF_051216545.1 Variovorax nitratireducens | reverse complement strand
GGGCTTCTACAACCGCGTGCGCATGCACACGGCCATCGGATACCTTGCCCCTGTCGAAAGGGAACGCAGCCTCCTGGCTGCGTGACTTGGTGTACGTGGAAACGAGGCAGGGTCAGTCCGTGCGGATCGACCTGCAGGCGAGGTTGGACGGTGCGCGCATCGCGCTGCAGGTGGACATTGGTTTTGTTGCAGCGCTCGAAGCGTGGCTGCCCAAGGCGGCTGCGTCTCCCCGACTGTTCAATGCTCTGACCCAAAGCAGACTTGGACGAGGAGGGCGAGGGTGTCGACCCCCGCGACAGTCGATGGCTCGGCAGCGGCCGGGCGCGACTGCTTGCGCGCGAGGCACCCGCAGGTGCACCACCTGCGCAAACGCACTGAAGATCACTGCGCCGGAGGATGCTGCAGGCGTTGCCAGCCGATCACCGGCCAGTCGCTTCGTGCCTGGTCGGTGTCGCCGCCATAGACGATGCTGCCGCCTTCCAACGCATCGGGAAAGGCAGCCGCGAAACTGCGAAGGCCCCGGAAGTAATCGGGGTTGACTGTCGCGCCAGCTTTGATCTCCACGGCGCGCAGCTTGCGTCCGGAGGGAATCAGCAGATCGACCTCGTTGCCTGTCGCGTCCCGGAAGAAGTACATCTGCGCCGACTCGCCCTGGTTGAATCTGGTCTTGAGCGCTTCCATGATCACCAGGTTCTCGAACAAGCTGCCGAAAAGGGGGTCGCGCGCCACCTGATCGGCGCTGCGAAGGCCAAGCAACCAGCAGGCCAGGCCCACGTCGCAAAAGTACAGCTTGGGGCTCTTTACGAGCCTTTTCGACGTGTTGGTAAACCAGGGCGGCAGCACGTGAACGATGTAGCTGGTCTGGAGCAAGTCAAGCCATGCTCGGGCTGTGGCGTGCGAAACGCCGGCATCGTTGCCCAAGCTTGTGAGGTTCACGAGCTGGCCGACGCGGCCGGCGCACAGTCGTACAAAGCGTTCGAAGCGCTGCAGGTCATGAACGGCGGCTAACTGGCGCAGGTCACGCTCAACGTAGGTCGTGAAGTAATCGCCAAGCGCCTGCGAGGGGTCGAGGCCGCGGTCGTGAATGCGTGGGTAGAAGCCCGTGAGCAGTGTTTGCGCCAGCGGCAGCACCGGATGAAGCCGCGCCACCTCGGCGAGGGAGAAGGGCAGCAGGCGTAACACCGCAGTGCGGCCGGCCAGTGACTGGCTCACCTGAGACATTAGTTCAAACTGCTGGCTGCCCGTGAGGATGAAGCGCCCTGGCGTCGGGTCGGCATCGACGATCGCCTGGAGGTATGAGGGTATCTGCGGTGAGCGCTGGATCTCATCGACTATGGCGCCGCCTTCGATGCCCTTCAGGAAGCCGCGCGGATCTTCTTCGGCGAAACGCCGCGTGTCTGGATCTTCCAGCGTGACATAGGGTTTGTCTGGAAAGAGGCTGCGACACAGCGTGGTCTTGCCGCTCTGACGCGGTCCGGTCAGCGTCAAGACCGGATATTGGCGCGCCAGTTCGGCGGCAAGTGGCGCGATGTCGCGAGAAATCATGAGAGCCATTCTACGCCGTTCGTGCAAATTGAAGATTCACTCTTGCATTTGCATTTGCAGAGGCCGATGACTTGGCCTTAGTTCAGAGCTTCGAGGGCCAAGTAGCTACTCGGGTCAGGAAGAACGCATGACCTGACTGGCAGAGACCGGCGCGAACGGGCGCCAACGTCCGCAGCTTGCCGGTATCGGGCTAAGAACGATTGAAAGATTATCGTAATAGCACTATCCATTCGACGCTGGTAGCCGTACGAAGATCAAATGCGCCTTTTCGCTTCAGTGCCGCTACGGAGAGACATTTGTCGACGGCGAAACTCCATCGACGTGCATTCGGCCTGCGATTGAAGAACTTGACGAAGTTGGACAGGTCGTTAAGGGCGATACTTTCAGCAATGTCCGAGACGGACAGTTCCGTGTGCGCCAACAGGCGCTTGGCCTCCAGGACGATCCGCGCGGAGAGATGAACGCCTTCGGATTCATGTCCACCGACTTCATCGTGGCGCGGGCAAGGCTTTTCTCGGAGCACCATGCGCTCGGTGTATCGAGAAGCATGGTGCCAAGCAGCGAAGTGCTTTTCAACGCGTAGCTGGCCGGCGTGGTGTTCGTGTTTCTGTGGTTCTTCAATCGGCGGCATCGCGCATTTCGCGGCCACCGAGACCGAGATGCGGATCGTGCCGCCCTGGATTCCCTGGCCGCGTGCGGCGGTGCTGGTGAGCGGAGTCTTCGAGTTGCTTGGCGCTGCAGGTCTGCTCTTGCGTTCGAGTCGTCGGGCTGCGGGCATCGGCCTGTTTCTTTTGACGGTAGCCGTCACGCCGTGTCACATCTACATGCTGCAGCGGCCGGACCTGTTCGCATCGATCCCGCTGTGGGCGCTTTGGTTGAGACTGCCGATCCAGGTGGCGCTGCTGGCCTTGATCGCGTGGTGCACGGCGCGCGAGCATCGGGACGGCCATTCGCTAAACTACTACCGGGCGATCTGGTGAGCCGTCGAGGTCCGGTTGTAGAGCGGCAGATCGCCGATTTCGATGATCTGGCATTCGAACTCCTCGGGGGCGCGAACGATCAGTGCCTTGGCCAGCTTCCCGCTGAAAGAGCCTCGGCGAAGACTGGCCGACCAGCACGCCAACGCGATGTCGCTTCGAAGAAATCATGCGGGTTCTCCCCAGTGCCCTCAGTTTTGCCTCGGAACCTGATCGATGGTCGGCGCTCGAAGCAGCTGCTCCGACCCGCTGCGGACAATGACTTCCCTAGGTGCTCGCCGCAATGTCGCCCCTCACTCGGCTCGTCCCTGACCGGCAACCGCATCAGTAGTTCAGCTTCGGATACCAGTCGGCGCCGCGTCCTTCCGGCGTCAGGTCGAGTACAGACCAGAGCGATGCAATATCTGGCGCGTCGCGCGGGTCCTGACCTGGATCGGCCATTTCGAGTCTCATCCCGCTCGCCCAGAACAGGCGAACCTGCTCGCTGTCGCGCTTGAAGACAACCAGGGCTGGCGACTCGCTGCCGTCCGACGCCAGGATGCCGAGATCTTTGGCATAGTCATTGCCGACCGTCTGCACGAAGTTCAGGTTGCGCCAGCCCCGCTCCTGCGCGAAAGCAAGCTGCCGCTCCACCGTGGAGCGTCCCAGAATCTTGAGCGCCACGCGCTGCTTGATGTCGGCCGCGTTGCCGTTGACGGATCCGAGCCAGTTCGTGCACATCGGACAGGGCCGCTCGCGCTGGGGGCCGTACATCCAGAAGTAGGTGACGAGCGTCTCCTTGTCGCCGAAGAGATCCTTCAACCCGACCTCGGACCCCTGCTCATCCTTGAAACGATAGTCCTTGGTGATCACAGGCCCCGGCGGCAAGGCACGGCGCTGCTTTCCCAGCCTGGTCATGTGGCGGCGGAACTCGATCTCGTCGGCAAGCAAGGTTTTTCGGGCCACCTCGTATTCGGGCGACGCCCCCGGAAACGGGGTCTTGGCCTTTGCGGCCAGTTCGGTCGCGGGTGTCAGCTGTGCATTCATGTTGCGCTCCTGACCATTCAAGTGCCAGAACTACCAGAGGTGCTTGCCGTCGATGACGACGATCGAGGCGAGCGCCGCATTGAAGTCGTCGAAAAGCCGGGCATTGACACCGATCCGGCGGTTGCTGCCATCCCACGTTCCATCAGGCTCGAAGGCCGGGCTGTCGCTGAACGTGGCGCAGCCGCACTCGACGCAGAAGTGGTGAGCCACCTGTCTCGTTTGCCAACGGTAGACCGCGTCCTCGGCCGGGAGCGCCGTCAGATGAAATTGATCTGGAGTGCAGTACGCCAGCAGCGCGCCTCGCGTGGCGCAGAACGAACAGGTGCAGCGCGTCAGTTGGGCAGGGATCTCGGCATCAATGCGAAAGGCCGTCTTTCCGCAGTGGCAGCTACCCGTGACGCTCATGTCAGCGATCCCGCCAGCTCACGCAGCACTTGGCGAGGGTTCTCTTCGATCGGCGACCCGTGCGACACCAGGACGCGGACCAGCGCGTCGATCTCGGCCCATTGCAACAGTTGTGTGCGCAAGGCCTTCTTGTCCTCGATCACCGCCATCTTCACGACCGCGGGAATCTGCGCTTCCTTGCCGGCAAAGCCCGCTAGGTGCAGCAGCCAGCCGCCAAAGCCGGCCGCGTCGCGAATGTTGCCGACCACGTCGTTCAGCACGAGCGTCGTGCCCTTCTGCGTGCGAACGACAAGCGCCGCTTCCCGGCCACGCGTTCCCGGGACAGTCACGAATTGCAGGTTCGGGTCATCGAAGCGCGGCGGCACCGTGTCGACCGGTACCGCTTCGCTGACCTTCGCTCGCGCACCCTCGGGTGCAACGACCTGGATCTCGGGGTAACGATCTTTCCAGGTCTTCGCGTCAAGCCGATGCTTGTCACTGGGCACGATCAGGTACGCAGGGCGACCGTAGGCCTCGAGCGCGGACATCTCATCCTCGTCGAGTGCGATTGCGCTGAAGATCACCAAGCTTGCGTCGCTCAAGCGCACCACGGTCATGCGGCCGCGGCAGATCCATGAGCGGCATGTGTATCTCGCCCACCACCGTCAAGATGTTCTCATCGATCTGCACCAGCTTGCCGTGCGGCAGAACGGTCCACTTTTGAAAGGGCTGGGTCACGAGAGTCTCCTTGGGTGCGCCGCTCGATGGCGTCGCCATGGGCTCCAACCGAGCCTCGCTCATTGTCGAGCGTGGGGCAAGCCTCGCTGCCGAGTGGCGCAACCGATCGATCACGAAGCCTTCGCCCGGCACATCCTGTAGCCTGAGCCTGGGCCGCGTCCCGGCCCCGGGCGACGGACAAGGAGCTGTTTGCGGGTAGGACGAAGTTGCGCGGTCGAGCGCAGGCAGGGCGGCGCATCGCCTGTCTGGCACAGCGCCAATGCCGCTTCCTTGCGCAGAGTTGCTGATGCCGTGATCGAACGAGGTCTCGCAGGCCTGGCCAAGGCGTTGTTCTTCGGCGGCGTGACGCGGCGCTTTCCCGGCCTGTGCGTGGGGTCCGCTCGAAGGCGGCGCCGACCTGGGTTCGCATGTCTACACTCACCTCGTGGATCGCTGGGAAAACCGCAACAAGAACGTGGTGCGCAACTACGATCCCGCGGAAGCCGACATCGAGCTGCTCGCCTCGCTGTTCTGCGGCGTTCGAAGGCAACGAGGGCAACGAGGGCGCGCGCTACGAATGATTGAAAGATTGTCGGAATAGCCCGAGTGGGTTGCGTTGCCGTGTGCATTTCGGGGCCGACTGGCCTTGAATTTTCTAGCACCGGGCCGTAGTGCAAACCAATCTTGCAGAGGCAGGCGCGTGGAGGGCAATTTCAGGCGTCTTCCCCGCGGGGAACGCGGCCTGGCATTCGATCGATCCTTCCACTTCTTGGACAGGGCAATAACGAATTTTCGCTTCACCGGCTTTAGCTTAGCTAGCCGAGCGTGCATCGCTACTCGGTGAACTACCAGCGTTGTGGCGGCCTTCGAGAGGTATGGAAGACGCGAAGAATCTCGATCGATTCCTTTTGGACACGGTAAGGAAAGATGTAGCGAGTCTTGAGCACAACGAGTTCCCGCGTACCAGGAACTCGACCTGGTCGCCCCATGCCCGGCTGATGCGTCAGCATCGCAACGGCATCCAGCACGCGTTCGACAACGAGATGCGCAGCTTTAGGATCTTCGACAGCGATGTAGGCTGCTTCGTCATCAAGATTGCGCAGCGCTGTGCGCAGCCACCTAACGCGCATTCACCTTCCATTTTGTTGCGAGCGCGGCCACATCTTTGTCGCCAGCGAATTCGCCGGCTTCAGCTTCGGCCAGTGCAGCATGTATCTCACCGATCTGCCACTCGTTGTTCTCGACATACTCTTTGATGGCCTCGGCCGCAAGAAACGATTTGCTGCGCTGCGTGGACGCGGCTAGAACATCGAGGCGATCCTTTACTTCGTCTTCAAGACGAACAGTCATGGTCGTAGACATTGGTGAGTCAAGTGAGTGGATGTGTACATGTTAGCACAAACCGCTAACCACGTCAGCGATAGCCGAGCGGACAGCTCTTGGAGCAGCACCGGGTAGGTCGCCGATTCTGGCGCCGGTGTGACCGCGTCGCCAAAACCGATGTCCACCTGCAATGCGATACGCGCACCGTCAAGCTTCGCCTGCAGGTCGATCCGCACACCGCCATAACCTGCCTCCTTGCGGATCGCCGAGCCCTTGACCGAGGCGGGATCAAACGCGATGCCATCCTTCACCTCGATCTGGCAGATCTCGCGGAAAGCCAAAATGGCGGTGTCGATGTCGTCCGAACCGAACCCAAGCAGATCCACATCGCGCGTCGGCCGATGCGGCTGGTCGTACCACAGTGAAAACAGCAGTGCGCCCTTGAGCAGGTAGTTGGCGGCATGCGGCGAGACCGACAGCCGGTACAGCAGCCGCTCCAACCCATAGTGGGTGAGCGTCAGGTTGAAGTCCTGCTTCGCGGTATCGGCGCGCTGCTTCAGGCGGGCCCGGATGGAGGCAGCAAGGTTGCGGCTCAAGCTGTGACGCTTTCCAAATAGGGCCGCATGACATTGGCCACGCGATCCACCGTGGCGTAGTGCCAGAGCGCATCCATCGTCAGCTTGCGCTGCGACCAGCCATCGCGCAGCGCTTCCAGCGCCACGTCCAAGCCGATCTTGTTGCGGTACTTGAAACAGTCGGCCACCGTCTTGGCCGCGTTGAACACCGGAACCTGCACGCCATCGATCTCGACCGGTTCGATGCCTTCGGTGAAGGCCGTGCCCGACATGCGCACCACGCGCAGCACCGGCTGATCCAGGCGGGGGGTGGGCGAATGGTGGGGGATCGCCAGCCAGACCTCGAAGGGCGCCTGCGTGCCAATGCCATGGACGCGCAGCGCCGACAGCAGGCACACGACACCCCGTGGCACGCGCAGGGCTACCTCGGCCAGAGACCGGTGCTCGCTGAGTGCGCGTCCCCGCAGGCTGTAGACGCCGCGGGCGACGCGCTCGAGCTGGCCCGACGCGACCAGTCGACTGAGCACCACTGTCGGCAGGCCCTGCACGGTCAGGTCGCGCGCGCGCAGCAGCGGCCGACGCTCGGCGAGCGCCAGGACGGCTTGTTCGAGAGTTGAATCGGCCTCCAGTGTCATTGCCGGAGTTTGTTGCAACGTCTAGTCATTTGTCAATAAATAACTAAATAACGCAATTAACGATCGGCGCTGCATGTTCCTGGTTCGAGTTCAAAGCCATTTGTCTGGAGCGGGTTGGCGCCGACTGGGCGATAGTCAGCCGCGCCGACTTGCGCACTCCCGAATCTGCGTCGTGCGCTGCGCGGTCGAGCGCAGGCAGGGCGGCGCATCGCCTGTCTGGCACAGCGCCAATGCCGCTTCCTTGCGCAGAGTTGCTGATGCCGTGATCGAACGAGGTCTCGCAGGCCTGGCCAAGGCGTTGTTCTTCGGCGGCGTGACGCGGCGCTTTCCCGGCCTGTGCGTGGGGTCCGCTCGAAGGCGGCGCCGACCTGGGTTCGCATGTCTACAGGCGGAGAGCAATAAGGCCTCCACCGCCAGGGCAAGTCGTCTCTCATTTGAGATACAATCATGTTAACTTGCAAGGAACGACGATGTCTCATACCTCGATGCTGCACGTGCGCGTGGACGACAAACTCAAGGCTGAAGCTGCAGAAACGCTCGCCAACTTCGGGCTGACCGTTTCCGATGCAGTTCGCATCCTGCTTACCCGCGTCACCAAAGAAGGTGGGTTACCGGCCGGCTTGACCGCAGATGCGGATGCACATGACGCATGGTTCCGCGCGAAAGTGCAAGAGGCGCTAGACGATACGCGTCCGCCAGTGCTCCATCAACAAGTGATGGCCGATGCGCAAGCAATCATCGACAGGAAGCGCCGCGCCCGCTCTTGAGTGGCGAGAGCTGGCGCGAGCGGATCTTCTATCGATCGTCGGTATGCGATCAATAAACCACGTCCTTGAGCCGCGGGCTGTGACCTGACAGCCTACGTTCCCACATAGATGAACGTGGGAACGTAAATGACAGACGATTTGGAAGACCTCAAGCGCCG
>NZ_JBPJZO010000024.1:0-10524 GCF_051216545.1 Variovorax nitratireducens | reverse complement strand
TTCTTCCTCTTGCCAGCTTGCTCGGCATCCGCAAAACTGATCTGGCTCATCGCTCGTGCTCCTTTGCAGGTTCAGTCCTTCATGCAAGAAACGTGCTCTTGATCAGATGTTCCCTAGCTAAGCTAAAGCCGGTGAAGCGAAAATTCGTTATTGCCCTGTCCAAGAAGTGGAAGGATCGATCGAATGCGAGGCAGCGTTCCCCGCGGGGAAGACGCCTGAAATTGCCCTCCAGTCCCCAGAAAACCTTGTACATGAAGATGGTGTAGCCAATGGTGGCTGCCAGCGCGAACGCCACGCCGATCAGGATTACCGTCAGGGACAACCTGCATCACTCCTCGATCCAGACGACTTCGATCTATCTCCGCGTCGATGAGGTTAAATGGGCCAGGCAGATCGAGGGGGCGTTTAGTAGCACCAAGCTCGGCAGGTGACCCATGTTTGCCCCATGATCGTAGCCAGCGCTATGTCGCTGTGGGTGCCGCTTGTCAGGGTTGGTGGGGTAGCAGGCACGATCCGCCTTTGCCCCTTTACGCCCCATTCCCCGTCAGTGGTAATCATCCTCGCGCTGGTGGCGGATCGCAGCAACCGCCACCTCCCGGTCGCTGATGATTCGAAACAGAGCTACATACCCCGACGCTCCGAATGGAATGATCAATTCGCGCTCGAGTCGATCCTCTTCAGCAATGCGGCAAGTAAAAGGATTGGTCTCCAGAATTCGGAACTCTGCGCGGATCGCTGCAACTGCGCGGCGCGGTAGATCGAAATCCCCATGCTGCAGCGCCGCCTCAATGAGGAAGTCCTCCAGACGCAGTAGATCCTCAAGGGCCTCAAGCGTCAGCGCGACCGTATACGTCACGATCGCGAAACTGCGCCGCGCTTTTCTCGCGCAAGCTGAACAATCCTTGCATCGAGTCGCGCTTGCATCGCATCGAGTGCGTCTTTGGCCGAGTAGTACTCACCGCTCTTTTTGGCACGTTTCAATGAAGCGCGACCACGTTCGAGAAACTCCTGCTGCGATTTGCGGCGCTGCGCGGCCTGGACTGCGGCCTTCTCGACGAACTGCGATAGCGTCTCCCCCTGGCGTAGCACGCTCTCGATTTCTTCACGCACCGAAGGCTCGACGCGAACGGGAGGCAACTGGGCAGTTTTCATGGAGACCATTGTAATGCAATTGCTATGCGAAGCAATCGGACTACGCTTCTACGTACCCCAGCGACGAACTGCGAGTGGGTCGGTGGACCGACTGCCCCATCAACCTGGCGCCATCGCCGGTCACCCTGACCGCGTCCGATCCGCTAACGGGCGCCGGCAGCCAGGGACGCCCCAAGTGCCGCGCGGTCCGCGCGCTGGCGATCTTGCCGGTGATCGCCAGGGCCGGGAGTTCGCCAGTATCCGCTCGAAGACCGCCCGCACTTCTTGCGCCCGATGCCGTCGATCCTGGCCATCGCTTTGCACATCGGCGTCACGCTCCCACTGGCGAAGAGCTCTTCGACGGCCTGCTCCATCGTTTCGTAGGTGCGCCCGCCAGCGCGAGCCACATAAAACAGCTATTGCGATAATCTTTCTTATCACAATAGCGATATTCAGACGCTAAACTGCGTTTGTGAAAAGTGCCTCGCCCAAGACCACCCGCAAGCGCAGTCCCGAAGGCCTCCCCCAGCCCGCCGCCCTCGCCTGCCTGCGCGCCTGGCATGCCGGGCTCAGTTCGCGCGAGGCGGTCGACCAGTACCTCGAAGGCAGCCGCAAGCCTGGCAAATCCTCCCGGTTGGTGATCACGGCAATTCGCAAGGATCTGGCGCAGCTCGCACGGGTTCGCCAGCGATCTGACCTGGCGCGTCTCTTCGAGCTGCCCCTTGCCGAGCGGGTGAAGAATGCTCGCAAGGTGGCCGACGCGGTCGAGACGCTGGCGTCGTTGCCCTTGCCCTCCCCTCAGGTCACCGATGACATCGATGGCTGGCTGGCTGCCCGCTCGGTGCATGCATTGCGCGCCCATGGCATTCGCACTCTGGCCGATTTGACCGTGCGCGTGCCGCGCCGGCGCCGCTGGTGGGCTGCCGTTCCCGGGCTGGGGGCCTCGGGTGCCCGGCATATTGAGGCGTTCTTCGATGCGCATCCAGCGCTCACGGAAAGAGCCCGGGCGCTCGTGCGCCTCGACGCCCGCGGCGATGTGGTACCACTCGAGCAGCTGATCGTGCCGGCGGAGGTGGATGGGTCGCGTGGTGCCTTCCGCGGGCCTGTGAGGACTTGCACGCTCTCGGCGCGCAATGACTACGAGGCTGTCAATGCCTGGCTGTCGATGCACGAGTCGGCGGCGACGCAGCGGGCGTATCGCAAGGAGGCGGAGCGCCTGATCCTCTGGGCAGTACTTGAACGCGGGCGGGCGCTGTCTTCGCTCACCGCCGAGGATGCGGTGGCCTACCGGGCCTTCTTGCGACGGCCCTCACCCCGATCGCGCTGGGTTGGGCCGGCGCGGCCGCGCACAGCCAGCGACTGGAAACCGTTCACGGGAGATCTGGCGGCGCGATCGGTGGCCTACGCCCTGTCTGTCGTTGGCGCCCTCTTCCGGTGGCTGATCCAGCAAAGGTATTCGCTGGCCAATCCGTTTGCGGGGCTCAAGGTGCGGGGAGCGGACCGGACGCAGGGTCAGGCGGTGATGCGGGTCTTCAGCGAAAGCGAATGGGCGACGGTGCAGTCAGTTGCCGAGGGGCTTGAATGGAGCTATGGCTGGGAGGCCCGCGCGGCCCAGCGCTTGCGCTTCGTGCTGGACTTTGCCTATGCCACCGGGCTGCGCATCAGCGAACTCGTGGGGGCGACGCTGGGCCAGATCGAGGCGGATGGGCATGGCGACACCTGGCTGCACCTGCGGGGCAAGGGAGATCGGCATGCCAAGGTGGCACTGCCCTCCATGGCCCGTGGCGCACTGGACCGCTATCTGGTGCAGCGGCAGCTGCCGGTGACGCCCTCGCGCTGGGAGCCAGGCACAGCGCTGGTCGCGAGCATCGACGGCGATCAGGCCAGCATGGGCAGCAAATCAGGGATCGGTGCGGCCAGGCTATGGGCCGTCATGAAACGGTTCTTCCTGCATGTGGCCGAGGTCATTGCGGATGAAAACCCGGCGGCCGCGGACAAGCTCAAGAAAGCCAGTCCGCACTGGATGCGGCATACGCATGCGACGCATGCGCTGGCCAGGGGGGCGGAGCTCACTACCGTGCGGGACAACCTGCGGCATGCGTCCATACAGACCACCTCGATCTATCTGCACGGGGACGAGGTGAAACGGGCTCGGCAGATGGAGGGGGCTTTTCAAGCCAAGCCATGAGAACGGCGATACGTACGGGGTCTTACTCCGTAGGTCGAGTGTTCGAGTGGCTCAGGGCGCACCACCGTAGGCGTCCGGCAAAGTCACCTTGAAGTCCAGCAACGGACGACGCCACCAGCGGGGCGCAGCTGACCGGGCGTTGCACGGAAGCTCAGGCCGAGGAGCTACATAAACACATAAACTGCAGCCACTGGAGAAGTGACCGTGCCTGCCTGCCCTTGGTTCTTTGCCTCTTTGCTGTGCGTTCTGGCCGTGCCGCTCTCCGCCGCGGAACGCCCCGACCCCCGTCAGGCGTTCGCGCAGATGCAGCCCGCGTTGCGCCATCTTGACTTCGTCTGGGCCCAAGCCGAGGGCGACCTGAACGGCGATGGCATCGCTGATGTCGCGATGCTGTTCAGGGGCAGCAATCGTGACGACACCAACATTGAGGAAAGACTGGTGGTGCTTGCCGGCGCACCTGACGGAGGCTACCGCGTTCTGTCGGTGTCCGGGGAGTTCTGCCATCCGAGCAAGTTCTACAACATGGTCATCCAGCGCGGATCTCTGCTTGTTGAGATGGTCGAGACGGCGGACGCGCGTCGATGGGGTAGCGCGACCATGCGCTTCCGCTACACCGCGGAGATCCACGACCTTCAGCTCATTGGCGAGGATACCCGCTCCGAGGACTACGAGACCGGCGAACAGGAGCGCAGCAGCACCAACCTCCTGACCGGCCAGTACATCTCAACGACGCGCATCAAAGGCAAGACCAAGACGTCAACGCGGCAGCTCACCGCGCCCGCCCGGCCGGCTTTGAACGGCTGGGCTTGCAACGGTTGATACGCGCGTCTACAGCAGCGTGATGACGCCGGCCTCGCCGACGCGCTGCCGGGGCAGACCCGATCGCCCTGGCCGTGGCCGAGCCATCCGGCACCCTCATCCGTTGCCCCGCGAGCCATTGCTGCAGCGCAGTGGCCACGCTGCGCGATCTCTCCTGTCGTATTCGCCTTCGCTCCTCAGGCATCAACCCAGCGACCTCGCGTTCGACGGCGTAGAGCTCGCCGAAGAACTTCAGCGCCTGCTCGCCAACCTGGCTGCCGTGATTGGCCCAGAGTTCGTGGAACTTGCGCCTCGCATGCGCCAGTCAACCCGCCTCGGTGACGCCGAGCTCGAAGCATGCCTTGTAGCCACTGAAGTCGTCGCAAACCAGTGTGCCGCGCCAACCATGAGGCTCGGTCTGGTCGGCCAGCAAGAAAGACAGCGCGGCAGCCGCGCGGAAGATGGCGCGAAGAACGGAATGGGACACCTCCTGCAGGCCGGGGAAGAGGTCTGCCAGGGGTGTCAGGTTGTCAGGGGATGGGGCGCCCTCCTCTGCTCCCGCTTTCAGGGGGCGCGAACGGTTCTGATGCCTTGGCCAGCAGCGCTGAACATAACTGCTTCTTGCTTCCCGGCGTCGCAGCGTACCGTCCGCTCTACGTTCCCCAAAACATGCTTTGCGGCGCCCGCGACAAAAAAATCGTGGCGAAGCCTCACGTCGTCCGCACGTCAACGACAGGAAATCAATATTGACTAAAACATCAGGGAAACCGCGGTCAGATCAGCGCAAGATCGGAAAAATCCCCGACAAACTGGTGAACGCTATGAGCGATATTAGAACGGCGACCTGCTCCCTCTTCAGCATTCCGCTGGCGGAGGTCCTGACAGACGCCAAGCATGGCGCACATACGCACTTCGAGTTGGTAACTGCGACTGTGACTCTCGCCGACGGGCGCGTCGGTACGGGGTATACCTACACCGGGGGAAAAGGCGGCCACGCCATCAAGGCGATGATCGACCATGACCTGGTGCCGGCCATTACAGGCCGCAACGGCGACGAGGTGGAAGGTGTGCACGACGCAATGCAGTGGCATGTGCACTACGTCGGCCGCGGAGGAATCGCATCGTTTGCCATTTCCGCGATCGACATCGCTCTGTGGGATATTCGCGGAACGACCGCCGGCATACCACTTTGGAAGCTTGTCGGAGGAGCCAGCAATACCTGCGACGCCTATTGTGGCGGCATCGATTTGCTGTTTCCGTTGGAGAAACTCCTGTCCAACGTCAGAGGCTATCTCGCGACGGGTGTAAACGCCGTCAAAATCAAGATCGGACGGGACAATCTCGCAGAAGACATTGAGCGCGTCCGAGCGGTTCGTCAGCTCATCGGCCCGCACCGAAAGTTGATGGTCGACGCGAACTACGCAATGAGCGAGGCGCAGGCGTTGGTAGCCTGCAGTGAGCTTGAGCAGTTCGATCTTCTGTGGTTCGAAGAGCCGATTCTTCCGGACAACTATCAGGGTTACGCACGGCTCGCTGCTGCCTCAGGCATGCGGTTGGCCATGGGTGAAAATCTGCACACTCTTCGCGACTTCGACCTTGCGTTCGAGCTGGCCTCGCTATCTTTCATTCAGCCCGATGCGTCCAACTGTGGCGGCATCACCGGTTGGCTGGAAGTTGCCAGGCGGGCCAGGCTGCACGGCATTCCGGTGTGCTCCCATGGAATGCAGGAACTTCACGTGAGCCTGCTGTCCGCGCAGTCGAACGCCGGATGGTTGGAGATCCACAGCTTTCCGATCGACGAATACACATTGCGCCCCCTCGTGATCGAGCGTCATCGCGCAGTAGCCCCGGACGTCCCAGGCATTGGCGTGCAATTCGATTGGTCCGCGCTCGAGCCCCATCGCGTTGCCACGCAGTCCAATCTCGCTTCCATTTAACAGCAACTGGAAGAGCTTCTAACGCTCTGCCCACCATCGGTTCTGTGCGTCGGCCACTTCGATGCGGGCGAAGGACGCGACCAGTATGAGCACGCAAGGCCGTTGAAGCTTGGAGGCCTCGCTGCGAAGCGAAAAAGATCCCAATATCTGCAGTATCGGCCCGGGGTGCTTTCTATCCACCGGATCAAATGCAAATTGCTACGCGCAGTCCGGCGGAGCGATTCAGGCGGCGAGTAATTTCGTTCTTTGAGACATCTTGCACCAACCGAGAGTTGAGCCTTCGTTCGCGTCCCGAAACGTCCACATCACCAAGGGGCAGATTATTTCCTTGCCGCTGCGGTCAGGATCTTTACCATCTCGGCATAGCCACGCGACCTTGCCAGTTCTAGCGGGGAACGTCCCTGCCCGTCCTTGATCTGCAAACTGGCATTTGCTTCGATCAGCGCCTTCAGCGTTGCTTGGTGGCGCGGGCCGCCATCGCCCAGCACGATGGACTCGATCACAGCCGTCCAGTGCAAGTTATTTACGTGATCCAGCGGTGCGCCGGCGGCAATCAGCTGGCGCACCACGCCGTCGTGTCCCAGATGCGCCGCAGCAATGAGAGCGGTGCCGTCGTATCGGCTGGTGATGAGCTTCGCACTGGCGCCAAGCGACAAAAGTAGCCGCAGCATTTCCTCGTCGTTTGCGACCGAGGCAATCGTCACAGCGTCGTAGCGATCGTTCTCCAGCAATTCGAGGTTGGCGCCGGCTTTGGCGAGCGCGCTGATGACCCCGAGCTGGCGCGCGAAGGCGGCAACGTGCACGGGCGTGCGGCCAGCAGCGTCCCGGACGTTCAGGTCCATCTTCGTTGCAACGAGTCTCTCAATCTGCGCCACATCGCCGCGATATGCAGCGGCGTGCAGACCCTCATACCTGGCGGCTTCAACCGTCGTCGGACCGACCTGCGCGTGCAGGCTAGCCGCGCTGCATGCGAACGCAGCAGCGATGATGAGGGTGCGTGCGAGCTTCACTTGAGTAGATCCTTGAACTTGTCGAGCGCGGCGATTGCGCATTGCTCGTCGAGGTGCCCACCCGGTGCGCAGCCCACGCCGCTAGCACCGATCGTTTCGTTGCCAATCTTGATCGGAAACTCCGCCGCCGGGCAGCAGGAAGCCGGGGATATGCACGAGGTTTGCCGCCGCGGGATTCTTATGGACGCCTTCCATCATGGCTTGCGTGTTGCTCTTGGCCGAAGCCGAGGTGAACGCCTTATCGTAGCTGGCCGGGTATGCGGGCCTGCGTTGTAAGCCCATTGCACGGACCGTATGCCGCCTGCGCGGTCGCCGACCGTCGCGTCCACCGCGTATGGCGTGCCTCACAGTTGAAACAGATCAATAGTCGATCGTGATCGAGCCGCCGCCCCCTGCGGTCCGAATAGCGCCTTTGTTGGCGGCCACCGAATACACCGCACCGGTCGGACCAACGCTGCCGCCGCCGCCGCCACCGCCGTCATCGGACGAGCCGCTGCCCCCGCCGCCGCCACCCCCGTAGCCACCCCCGCCGCCGCCACCCGCCGCGGAAGTGCCGCCCGCGCCGCCATTGCCTGTACCTGATCCAATTCCGCCGACATCGCGTTGGCCACCAGCGCCCCCGGCACCGCCGTTGCCATTGCCGCCTGCGGTGCCCGGCGCTCCGCTCCTGGTGGTGCCTCCGGCTCCGCCTACACCGCCATTTCCCCCAAGGCCACCAGATGTGTGACCGCCCTTTGAGCCAGCGGCGGTGCCATTGCCTCCGCCGTCGCCACCGGTGCCGTCCCCACCGATGCCGTAGCCAGACCCCCCGCCCGCACCCGCGATGATCTGGTTCACTGCACCTGCGTTGACGCTGGTTGCCCCACCGCCGCCGCCCGTGTACGTGCCGCCAGCACCGCCGCCGCCAACAAACAGGTTCAACACGTCGCCGCCGTTGACGATGAGAGTTGTTGTCACCCGCCCGCCATTGCCCCCTGCGAAGGTGCCACCACCACCGCCAGCGCCGGTTGCCTCGATACGCACGGACGCGACTCCGGCAGGAACTGTCCAAGTAGTAGCGCCTGCAACACTGAAAACCGCCTGTTGCTGAATCTGCAGCGTCGCATCCGCGCTCACGGTTCCGACAGAGGCGGTGATCGTCGTGCTGCCGATTGCTGCAACGCCCGTGGCCAGTCCGTTTGTGCCCGAAGCGTTGCTGATGGTCGCCACAGCGGGCTGAACAGACGCCCAAGTCGCGATCGAGGTGATGTCTTGCGTTGACCCGTCCGTGTACGTCCCAGTGGCAGCGAATTGCCGAGTACTACCGCTCAAGACTGTGGACGTAGCCGGCGTGACAACCATGGAAACCAGCGTCGCCGGGGTGACGATCAATGCCACTGCAGAGGACGTCACAGAGCCAAAGCTGGCAGTGATACTCGTCGAACCTGCGCTAACTGAAGTCGCCAGGCCAAGGACATCGATGCTTGCGACCGAAGGGGTGCCGGACAACCAGCCCACTTGCGTCGTGAGATCCTGTGTCGTCTGGTTGTTGTACGTGCCAACGGCTGAAAACTGTTGCGTGGTGCCAAGCGCGATGCTGGGAGTCGCAGGGGTCAGCGCGATCGACAGCAGGGTTGCTGCGCTCACATTCAACGTGGCGGTGGTGGTCTGCGCCGCCGGACACAGATTTACCGCAGCACAGGTCGCCGTCACGGTGACCTTGCCGGGCGCAATGCCTGACGCAATACCGGATGCACTTACCGCCGCAACCACAGGACTGGAGGAGGTCCAGACGACGTCGTTGGTGATGTTCTGCGTGGAATTGTCGGTGAACGTCGCGGTTGCGATGAACGCTGCCGTGGTGCCTACGACGATGTCGGATGTGCCGGGCGTGATCGCGATGCTGACGACTGTGGCCGCGATCACCTTCACGTTCGCGCTGCCACTTTGGCCGTCAAGACTGGCCATTATCAAGGCGGTGCCTGGCGCGACGCCGCGCGCTGCTGCAGTAGCCTGGTCTACCGTCGCCACCGTTGGGGTGGCTGAAGTCCAGGTGACACGCGATGTGACATCGGCGTGGGTGTTGTCGCTATAGATCGCAGTGGCCGCAAGTTGAATCGAAGTGCCTGATGCAATAGTCGAATTGGCCGGGCTGACCTCCACAGAGCGCAAGGTCGGCGCAGCAGGCAGACTGGGGAAGACCGCCGGGATCCCACCGCCCCCACCTCCACCGCAGGCGCTTAAAGAGACGAGCCCGGCAAGCGCAACGTTTTTTGCGTAGCGCAGAAACTTGAGACCGAGAATCGTCTGCATCGTTTGTCCAATCGTTGTTGTTGTGATGGCGCAGCTTTGGTCTGAGTTGCTTTGCCGACGAAGCTAGACGCGAACTGACAATGAGCTTCGACTTAGCCCATTGTCACAATATGTAAACGCCCGCCTGAAGTCTTTTTGGGCGTGTCGCAATTAGGGGAATGGGGCCTCGGCTCCTTCGGCCGATCATTGCCCGACTGGTTCCGGTGACCGGCGGGCGCTTCGAAGACGCCACTGCGACGCCGTCAGGGTCAGGTGTGCGGCGCCAGCATCTGAAGGCCCAATGTGGCCGGTGCGTATGAACAAAATCACGGAGGGCGCGCGTTCTCGAGGTCTGTCACAGGAGCCGGCACAACCCACCTTGGTCATCGCCACCACCACCAAGATTGCTGGTAGGGCTCGCCCTTGGACTTGAGCCCTCGAAAGGTTCAAGTCCACGCCCCCAAAAGCACGCCTCCGCCTCCGTGCCCCGCTTTCACCACGCCAGCGCGGTTCAGGCTCATGATCTCTTCACCCGTCTCGACATGAAAGAGCAAGGCTCGCATGTCGAGTTGCCGGTCACGTTCAAACAGCAGCATGCCGTCATGTCCAAGCATGTAAAAAGCATCACCTAGTCTCATTTGGGAGTCGAGGTGCCGAAGACGATAGACAGTGCAAAACACTGTATTCAGTGCATTCGCTAGTGTCCTGTCCCGCTGATACGTGAGCAAAGTCGATGCAGTTTCTCCAGGATCGAGTCAGCGGTAGCGGTCCAGCGAAACGGCTGGGAGTTCGTGTTGTGGTGCGTGACGAACTGGTGGATGCGTTGGACGAGTTGCCTGACGCTGGTGAACGAGCCACGACGGATTGCCTTGTCGGTGATCAGCGCGAAGAAGCGTTCGACCTGATTGAGCCAGGAACTGTAGGTCGGGATGAAATGCATGTGCCAGCGCGGCCGACTTGCCAGCCAGGCTTTGACCTTCGGGTGGCTGTGCGTGGCGTAGTTGTCGACGATGCAGTGCACGTCCAACTCGGCGGGCACGGCGGCGTCGATCTCGCGCAGGAACGACAGGAATGACCCTGCCTCGTTTCCACGTACACCAAGTCACGCAGCCAGGAGGCTGCGTTCCCTTTCGACAGGGGCAAGGTATCCGATGGCCGTGTGCATGCGCACGCGGTTGTAGAAGCCCTC
>NZ_JBPJZO010000023.1:0-11369 GCF_051216545.1 Variovorax nitratireducens | reverse complement strand
AATCCGTCCGCTTCCCCAGTCTTTATTGCGGGCTGGCAAGCCCAAGGAGGAGCACAGGGTTTACCGGACGGGCTCCCTTCAGCGCTTCGGGAGCGGGAGGAACAATATCAGGAGGAGCCGAAGGCGGGGGACATTCGCGGAAGGGGCCACCCGCCGCCAGCGGCCCACCCCGAGCTTGTCTTCTGAATTCGACCCGGTATGGAACAAGCCCGCCCGCGGCTTTCAGAACGACGTGCCGATCTGGAACTGCACGCGCTGCGTGCGATCGGCCGCGATGCTGTTCGCCTCGTCCAGCTTCTGATAACGGATCGGCACTGCATAGGCCAGGCGCAGCGGCCCGAGCGGCGAGATCCAGCTGATGCCGATGCCGGCGGAGGCGCGAATCCTGTTCTGTGCCTTCCACTGCGCGTCGGTCATCGAGGCACCCCGCTCGGTGAACACGTTGCCTGCATCGAAGAATCCATAGAGCCTCAGTGTCCGGTCGTTGCCGGCGCCCGGGAACGGCGTGCTGAGTTCGGCATTGAAGATCGCCTTCCTGGTGCCGCCCAGCGAGCCGCCGGTCACTGCGTCGCGTGGCCCCAGCGAGTTCTGCTCGAAGCCCCGGATCGAGCCGAGACCGCCAGCGTAGAAGTTCTTGAAGATCGGATAAGTCGAGTCGCCCAAGGCCCGGGCATAGCCCAGTTCGCCGTTGACGGCCAGCGTGTACTGCTTGCTCAGCGGAAAGTACTGCTGGTACTGGTACTGGCTCTTCATGTAGCGCAGCGCCGAGCCGACACCCACTTCCAGGCTCGCGCTCTGCAGTCGGCCCTTGGTCGGCACCAATGCGCTGTCGCGGTCGTCGCGCGACCAGCCCACCGTCGCGGGAATGCCAAGAATGCTGTCCTTCGCGCACACCACGCTCGGCACAGTGCCCGTGCACTGGAAGTAGTCGAGGTAGGCCTGCGGCGTGGCGGTGTAGACGTACGACCCGTTGACCAGGGTGTACGACCCGTTGGTGCCGGGCGTGAACCTGTAGCGCTCCAGCCCGAGGCCGAAGTAGACCGTGTCCAGTTCGCCGAACGGCACGCCAAACTTGATGGCGCCGCCGTCGCTCGACAGCTTGTAGTTGCCGTCGGCCTGGTAGTAAGGGCGCGTCGCCGTGTGAAAGACGCTCACCGTGCGCGAGATGCCGCCCGGGGTGAAGTACGGGTTGGTCGCCGTCAACGAAATGCTCTTGTTGTAGGAGCTCGTGCTGACCTGCACCCCAAGGTAGTTGCCCGAACCGAACAGGTTCTCCTGCGTGATGCCGAAGGTCACCGAAATCTTGTCGGTGCTCGAATAGCCCGCCCCAAGCTGGAGGCTGCCGGTCGGCTTTTCCTTGACGTCGACCGTCAGGTCGACCTGGTCGGGGGATCCCGCCACTTCCTGCGTGTCGACGTTGACGTCCGTGAAGAAGCCGAGCCGGTCGACCCGGTCGCGCGACAGCTTGATCTTGTCGCCGTCGTACCAGGAGGCCTCGTACTGGCGGAACTCGCGGCGGATCACTTCGTCGCGCGTGCGGTTGTTGCCGCCCACGATCACACGGCGCACGTACACGCGCCGCGACGGCTCGGCCACCAGGTTCATGGCCACCGTGTTGTTGCCGCGGTCGACCTCGGGCTTGGCCTGTACCTTCGCGAACGCATAGCCGAAGGTGCCGAAGTAGTCCGTGAAGGCCTTGGTGGTCTCGGTTACCTGCTCGCCGTTGTAGGGCTCGCCCGGCTTGATGGTCACCAGCGACTTGAACTCGTCGTCGCGCCCGAGGTAGTTGCCCTCCAGCTTGACGCCCGAGACGGTGAACTTCTGGCCTTCGGTGATGTTGACGGTGACCGACAGATCCTGGCGGTCGGGCGAGATCGCGACCTGGGTCGAGTCGACCCGGAATTCCAGGTAGCCGCGCGTGATGTAGTAGGAGCGCAGCGTCTCCAGGTCGGCATTGAGCTTGGCGCGCGAGTACTGGTTGGACTTGGTGTACCAGGCCAGCCAGCCGCCCGCGTCCTGGTCGAACAGGCCCAGCAGCGTGGATTCGCTGAAGGCCTGGTTGCCCACGATCTTGACTTCGCGGATGCGCGCGGAGTCGCCCTCGGTCACCGAGAAGGTGAGGTTGACGCGGTTGCGCTCGGACGGGGTGACGGTGGTGACGATCTGGGCGTTGTAGAGGCTGCGGCTGATGTACTGGCGCTTGAGCTCCTGCTCGGCGCGGTCGGCCAGCGCCTTGTCGTAGGGGCGGCCTTCGGCCAGGCCCACTTCGCGCAGCGCCTTTTGCAGGACGGCCTTGTCGAATTCCTTGGTGCCGGCGAAGTCGACCTCGGCGATGGTGGGGCGCTCCTCCACGATCACCACCAGCACGTTGCCGCTGACGTCGATGCGCACGTCCTTGAACAGGCCCAGGTCGAACAGCGCACGGATGGCGGCCGAGCCGCGCTCGTCGTTGTAGGTGTCGCCCACGCGAAACGGCAGCGAGGCGAAGATGGTGCCGGGCTCCACCCGTTGCAGGCCTTCGACGCGAATGTCGCGCACCGTGAAGGGCTCTACGGCCCACGCAGCCGTGGCGGCCAAGGCGCTCGCTACCAGAGCGACCGCGACGCGCAGGGAAAATCTCCGGAAGGTAATGCTCATCGTGCGGAAGCGACTGCCGTAGGGCTCTGGTTCTTCGTCGCGCGAGGCCTGGAAGCCACCGCCACATCAGGCTGCGTCGTCATGCACGGCGGGTTCCGGCTGCTCGTCGCCATGATCGGCGCAAGTGTGGAAAGACTGTGGGGGCAGTCGGCCGCAACTTCGCTGGTGCCTGCGGCATGGCAACCTGCCAGCGCCATCAGGGCCAGGCTGCCAAGCAGGGGTCTTCGCAGAACTGCGGGTGCGCTTGTCGAAACGTTGTGAACTGCCATCACTGATCCTTTGCAGATGTCGCTCTGCACTGTGCGTGGCAATCGAGGAGAAAAGTTGAGTCGACCCGGTGCCTTGGCACCGCTGCCGGTCAGGCTCTGGCGTCCGACAGGATGTGTGCAGCCCGAAACGCCGCTACAGGCGCGGATGCCCGCAGCCGCATGACGACCGGAACCCGAAGAGCGCCGCGCTCACGTCGACGATCGACTGCTGCGAAATGCGGGAACCGGGGGCGCGGGCCTCACGCGGCGGCGGCGCCGCAACCCACGATCTTGAACTCGACCCGGCGGTCCAGCGCATCGACGGCATCGTCGGTTCCGCTGCCGACGATGTTCTCGCGAAAGCCCTTGCCGCTGAAGGTGGTGCGGTCGCGCAGCGCAGTCGACTCGCCGATCAACCGCTGCCGCACGTAGCGCGCCCGTTGCAACGAGAGCCCGTCGTTGTAGGCCACGGAACCGGTGTGGCTGGTATGGCCGACGATCTCCATGCAGACCCTGGCATCGGCGCTGGCCTTCGCGATCTCGCGCAGCCACATCCCATAGGGCCCGCTGATCCGGGGCTCCGACCAGAACACGGTGCCGCCGGGGTTGAACAGGAACTTCACGCCGAGCTGCCGGTTGGCGATGCCGTAGGAGACGATCTTGCCGAAAGCCTGCTCTGCCTCGGCCGTGCGTCCCAGCTTGGCCGAACTGAGATAGATGCCGTTGAGCACGCGCAGCTGTTCTCCATCGGCCGAGCCGCCAGCCGCGTTGTACTGTGCCAGTGCATCCTGGTAGCGCTCGGCGTTGTAGAGCGTGGTCGCCTGCTGGATCACCGGCGCGACCGCGATGCGCTCGAGGTAGTAGGGGTCGGCACGCTGCCCCTGCGGAGTGGCCGTGGTGCGCACGTAGCTTTCGATCACCAGGTCGCGGGTGGGCACCGGAATGTCCTGGTAGTAGGGCAACGGCGTGTGATCCAGGCCCTCGTCGCGTGCCACGGCCGATGCATGCGCGGCCACGGTGCCGCTGCCGAGTTCGGTCAGCGCAAGGTTGATCTGCAGCGGGCTCTGCGGCTGGCCGGACGACAGGCGCGTCATCGTGCCGGTCAGCAAGTAGCGCGCCTTGGCCAGATTGGCGCGCTCGAACGGCAGGATCTCGACGGACTCGAACTTCGTGGTCATGCGCGCGATGACGCGGCTCTGCAGCGCCTGCGTGGCCGCGGTCTGCTGCGCGCTGCCGGCATCGATCATCGGGTCGATGACCACGCTGCGCCGGGCGCCGACCTGTGCCAGGAAGCCCGGCAGCTTCTGCGTCTGTGCCACCAGCCCGTCGGTGGCGTTCGCGACGGCCTGCTCGAACGGCAACTCGGTCTTCGACGACGCTGCAGGTGGCGCGGCGCAACCGGCCAGGCCCAACGCGAGCAGCACGCTGCCCAGACAGGCGGCGTGCCGCCGGCGCTCGCAGGTGAGGGAGATCGGTGTCATCGTTCACACTCCTTTTTGAGGAAGGCGGTCTCGCCGGAGGTCAGCGGCTCCAGCGAGGCGCGTTGAAGAATCTCGGTGCAGCGGGAAGGGGCGCTCGGGCTTTCTGCCGACGGCGGCGCCGGGCGAATCGCAGCGGCGCGGACAGGCCGCTCGGCCGCGGGCCTGCGCGTTTCCCGCACAGCGGGCGGCACGGGGCGCATGGACGCGGCAGCCGCTGCCACCGCCGGCCCGAGCGCATCAATCTGCACCGGCGGCGCTGCAGCATGCGGCAGATCTGGAGGCCGTGGCGGATCCGCTGGCCGCGGCGGTTCGACGGCGCGGACAACGACTGCTGGCGCTGGCAACACGGGTGCCTTGGGCAACGCCGGTGCCACCGGCAGCGCCAGCGCCGGCGCGGGTATCGCGGGTGAAGCGACGCGCGGTGGCGGCGGATCCGACAACACCGGATCACCGATCCGGAAATAGCCAGCGAGCGCCAGGCCCAGCAGCGACACGGCCGCGACGACCGCGAAGGTTCCGCCGCGGCCGGGCCGTGCGGGCGGTACCGGTGTCGTGTGCGGCGCCGGCAGTGGCACCCGCGACGACACTGGCACTGGCACTGGCACTGGCACCAGTGGTGCCAACGGTTCCATAGGCTCCGTTGACTCAAGCAGTTCCGGTGGTTCCAACGGCCCGTCGCCAACCGACGGGTCGCCCAGCCGCTGCCTGAATTCCGCCACGCTCTGCGGCCGGTCGCACGGGTGCAGCGCGAGTGCGGCGTCGATCGCGGACAGGAATGCTGCGCCATAGCGCCCGCCAGCCCGTTCGCCAAGCGGCTGTAGCCGATCGTCCATCAACCGTTCGATCGACGGCGCCGGCGGCTGCCCCGTGATGGCGGCGTACACCACGCTGGCGAGGGCGTAGAGGTCGGTCCACGCGCCCTGCTTCATCGAGGCGACCTGGCCGTACTGCTCGATCGGTGTGAAGCCCGGCTTGAACATCACCGTGGGCGATGGCCCCGTCCCTTCGATGACGCGGCGCGCCGCGCCGAAGTCCAGCAGCACCGGGCCGTCCTGAGTGAGCAGGATGTTGTCGGGCGCGATGTCGCGGTGAAAACAATTGGCGGCGTGCAGCACGTCGAGCGCATCCAGCAGCGGGCTCAGCCAGCGGCGCAGTTCGGCTTCCTCGGGCGCGCGGCCGAGCTCGGCCAGCGCCTGCGCGAGCGTCGGGCCCACGTAGTACGGCATCGCCATGTAGGCCGTGCCATTGGCTTCCCAGAAGTGCAGCACCTTGACCAGCGATGGGTGATCGAACTGCGCCAGCGTTCGCGCTTCGTTGACGAAGCTGCGCATGCCGCTGCGAAAGCTGTCTTCGTGGCGCCGCGACTTGACCACCACCGCTGCCGAGGCATTGCCGCGCGATGCCAGCACCGCCGGCAGGTATTCCTTGATCGCCACATGCGCCGCCCGGGCGGGATCCCAGGCCAGGTAGACGATGCCGAAACCGCCTTCGCCAATGCAGCCCACGATCTCGTAGTCGAGCAGCTGCGCACCCTCGGGCAAGGTGTGCGCGGTGCCATGGATGGTGTCGGCAAACTCCGACGCAGGCTCTTCCGGCGCGCCGCAGTCGGCCAGCGAACCGGGGACGGTGCGTATGTCGAGGGTGATGAAGCGGCGCATCGAGCCTCCTGTCCGATCGGCAACTCTACTGCGTCGTGAATGCAAAAGCATTCACCAAACGCACTGGCCAAACGGCTGCGCCGGGTTTTCAACACCCGTGGGCGGTTCACCGCCGCGTGACCACCACCTCGACGTATTCGCTCGGCACGACCAGCGAACCCGGCCCTGCCCGGTTCAGGCGGTCGAGCAGCTCGGTGAGGTCGCGCTCCAGCGCCGCTGCGCCGTCCTGCGGCAGCGCCGCAAAGGCTTTGTGCACCGGCCCGTACCAGGTGCGGAACACCTCGATGAAATGCGCGGCCGAGCGATAGCGGAAGTTGAACATCCGCGGCGTCACGCTGATCGCTCCCGCGCTTTCGCCGAATAGCGACTGGAGGTGCGCCTCCACGCCCCACAGCGAAGGCGGCTGCAGGCCGACCGGTGGCGCCAGGTGCCGGCCCAGCACCTTGAACAGCTGGCCGATAAAGCCCGCGGGAGTCCAGTTGGCCAGCCCGATGCGGCCGCCCGGGCGGCACACGCGTGCAAGCTCCGCGGCGGCCTGCGCCTGGTTCGGCGAGAACATCACGCCGAAGGTCGAGAGCACCGCGTCGAAGCTCGCGTCCTCGAACGGCAGCGCCTCGGCGTCGGCGGTCTGGAACTTCACGTCCAGGCGCTCGGCACGTGCGCGCTCGGCGCCCCGCTCCAGCAGCGCGGCCACGTAGTCGGTCGACGTGACCCGGCAGCCCCGGCGCGCGGCGGCCAGGGTGGCATTGCCGTTGCCGGCGGCCACGTCAAGCACGCGCTCGTCCCAGCGCAGGTCGCAGGCCTCGGCCAGCTGCTCGCCGACGAGCTGCAGGGTGGTGCCGATCACGGCGTAGTCGCCGCTGGCCCAGGCGGTCATCTGGCGGCTCTTGAGGGCATTGAAGTCGATGGGTGCGTTCATGAAAAGGTCTCCTGAAAGTGAATCGGTCGGGAGGGCACTGTCCCGCAGGTGGCCTCGCCATGTCCTGCCTGCGCGTCGCGCTCGCCTGCCCGATCGTCCGCGCGACGGCATAGGCCACCGGGCCAATGGCCCCGGCGCGCCGACCTGTCCAGAATGCGGGGGTCTTCAACCCGAGGCGGAGAGCGAACATGGGCGCACAGGCCATTGCCGAGGCTTTGCAACGCGCGGAGACGGTGCTGTCGCGCCGGCCCGAGGCCGGCCTGCACGACGACGCACCGGCCACGGCGACGTGGGGCGGCGGCACACGCACCGTCGCCAGCCATGCCAACGGCACGCAGGTGCTGACCGACATGCCCGGCGAGTTCGGCGGCACAGGCGACCAGGTCAGCCCCGGATGGCTGTTCCGCGCCGGGGTTGCGTCATGTGCGGCCACCTCGATCGCCATGGCGGCTGCGCGCCAGGGGATCGCGCTCGATCTGCTCGAAGCCCGCGTCGACAGCAAGACCGACTCGCGCGGCATGCTCGGCATGGCGGATGCCGACGGCACGCCGGTGAGCGCCACTCCCTGCGACGTGCAATTGCACATCCGGATCGGTGCGCGAGGGGTGTCACCCGAGCGGCTGCGCGCGCTGGTCGAGGGCGGCTACAGCCATTCGCCGATTCCCTGCGCGGTGCGGGCCGCCTTGCCGCTGGCGTTGCACGTCGAGGTAGGCAGCGGCTGATGGACGCGCTATCGGAAACCCTGCGCGTGGTGCGGCTGGTCGGCGCCATCTTCATCAACGCGCGCTTCACGGCACCCTGGTGCTATCAGTCGCCGCGCGCTGACACGGTGGCGCCGCTGCTGGAACCGGGTGCCGAGCGCGTCGTGATCTTTCACCTGATCACCGAAGGCGAGTGCCATGTCGAGATGCCCGGTGAGCCACCGGTGCGACTGATGGCCGGCGACGCCGTCCTCTTTCCGCTCGGCGACGCGCACCGCATGGGCTCCGCGCCCGGGCTGCCGCCCGCCACCGGCGGCCGGCTGGCCGAGGTGCTGGCGCGCCGCCCGGGCCAGCTTGCCTACGGCGGCGGCGGCGCCAGGACCCGCCTGGTGTGCGGCTACCTGGCCTGCGATGCGCGGCTCGCCCGCCTGCTGCTGCAGGGCTTGCCGCCGCTGGTGCGCGTGAACGTGCGCGGCTCGAGCGCCGGCGCCTGGCTCGAGGCCTCGGTACGCTACGCGCTGGCCGAGGCGCGTTCGCCGCGGCCGGGTGGCAGCGGCGTGCTGGCCAAGCTGGCCGAAGTGCTGTTCATCGAAGTGCTGCGGCTCTACATGAACGAGCAGGCCGAAGGGCGCACCGGATGGCTCGCGGGCGTGGGCGACCGCATCGTCGGTGCCGCGCTGAACGCATTGCACAGGAACCCCGCCCACAACTGGACGCTCGAGGAGCTGGCGCGCACCGCCGACACCTCACGCTCGGTGCTGGCCGAGCGCTTCCAGCTGCTGGTGGGCAGCTCGCCGATGCAGTACCTCACCCAGTGGCGCATGATGCTGGCCGCCAACCTGCTGAGCCGCAGCAATGCCCCGCTGGCCAGTATTGCGCAAGACGTGGGCTACCAGACCGACACCGCCTTCAGCCGCGCCTTCCGGCGCGAATACGGCGCGCCGCCGGCGGCCTGGCGGCGCAGCCGGCTGGTTCGCGAGACGCCGGCTCAGCGCTCGGCGAGCCACAGCCCCGGATAGTCGCGCACGAAACCTTCCGGTGTGACGTCGAGCAGGTCTGCGTAGTCGAAGCGGTCGGCCTGGTACCAATAGCCGCGTTCGTTGCGCCGCTCGTAGCGCTGCGCCAGCAGGCTCAGGCCGCCCTCCTCCAGGTCGAGCCAGGCGGCCGGCGCATCGGCGGCCTCGCCAGCCTGCAGGTTCAGGCGTCGCAGCTGGATCAGGTTGGTGGCCGGCGTGAAGCCGAGGTCGAGATCCACGCAATGGGCCAGCTCGGGCACCGGCACGTCGTTGAGCTTCCACTCGCCGTGCGCGCTGCGCACCACCGACAGATCGACCGCGCTGCCACCCAGCCAGCCGCGCACCGTGCCCCACTGCGCGTGCCAGTTGCGGTCGCAACGCACCCGGTAGTGCAGTTGCGCAACGCGCCCGTCGGCCTGCCTGAACAGCGCCGTGCCGTCGAGCTGCCACGCGTCACCGTGGCGGTCGAGCCGGCAGGCATCGTGGCCCGGCACATCGAGCCGGTGCCAAAGCGTGGTGGCGACGTTTTGCATGCATTCATGATGGACCGCTGCACCGCGCAGTGCAAGCTGCAGGCATCGCGCGAAAATACCTGGCTGTGCCTTCGCCCCTTCCGCCAACCCCGCCGCTGCGCCGCATCGCGCACCTCGACATGGACGCCTTCTTCGCGTCGGTCGAGTTGCTGCGCTATCCGCAACTGAAAGGCTTGCCGCTGGTGATCGGCGGTGGACGCCGCAAGGTAGACGAGATCCTGCAGCGCGAACACGCCGGCCTGCCGCTGCACGAAGTGCCGGTTTCGGCCTTTCCGCTGCTGAAGGACTACGTGGGCCGCGGCGTGATCACCACCGCCACCTATGCCGCACGCCAGTTCGGTGTGGGCTCGGCCATGGGCATGATGAAGGCGGCCAAGCTGTGCCCGCAGGCGATCGTGCTGCCGGTGGACTTCGACGAGGTGCGGCGCATCTCGCGCCTGTTCAAGGCCACCATCCGCGAGATCGCGCCGGTGGTGGAAGACCGCGGCGTCGACGAGGTCTACATCGACTTCACCGACGTGCCGGGTGGCCAGCGCGAAGGCGGGCGCGTGCTGGCGCGGCTGATCCAGAAATCGATCCTGCAGGCCACCGGCCTTACCTGCTCGATCGGCGTGGCGCCCAACAAGCTCATCGCCAAGCTGGCCAGCGAGTTCAACAAGCCCAACGGCATCTCGATCGTCTACGAGAGCGACCTCGAAGCCAGGATCTGGCCGCTGGCCGCGCGCAAGGTCAACGGCATCGGGCCGAAGGCCGACGCCAAGCTCGAGGGGCTCGGCATCCGCACGGTGGGCGAGATCGCGGCGAAGGAACGCGAATGGCTCATCGCCAATTTCGGCAAGTCCACCGGCGCCTGGATGCACGAGGTGGCCTGGGGCCGCGACGACCGGCCCGTAGTGACCGAGAGCGAACCGGTGTCGATGAGCCGCGAAACCACCTTCGAGCGCGACCTGCACGCGGTGCGCGACCGGGCCGAACTCGGTGCCATCTTCACGTACCTGTGCGAGAAGCTCGGCGAAGACCTGCAACGCAAGGGCTACCTGGGCAAGACCATCGGCATCAAGCTGCGCTACGACGATTTCAGGATCGCCACGCGCGACCAGACCGTGGCCGCCTTCACCGCCGACGGCAAGACCATCCGCCAGGTCGCCGGCCAGTGCCTCAAGCGCGTGCCGCTGGAACGCCCGCTGCGCCTGTTGGGCGTGCGCGTCGGCACGCTGGTGCGTTCCGACAGCGACGCGGCGGCGCTGCCGCAGCGGGCGGCTGCCGACGCGGCGGCAGCCACCACGCCGTCGCTGTTCTGAGCGCCGCGATGCCGCGCCGCCTCTACCACTTTTACCGCCTGATCGCCGCGGTGCTGCTGCTACCGCCGGCGCTGTTCGCGGCCTATCTCGGCGTGGCCAGTGCGCTGATGCTCTGGCCTGCACGCGGTGCCGCGCCGGCCGGGCCAGTGGCGGTCGAGGCCTATGTGCTGAGCAACGGCATTCACACCGACTATGTGTTCCCGGTGCGTTCAGCGACGATCGACTGGTCGCAGCTGTTCCCGCCGTCGCAGGCGCGTGCGGTGCCTGCCGATGCCGAGTTCATCGCCATCGGCTGGGGCGACCGCGAGTTCTACCTGCACACGCCGACCTGGGCCGACCTGACTGTCTCCCGCGCGCTCGGCGCCCTCGTGGGCGGCAACCGCGCGCTGATGCATGTGAGCTACCTGCAGCGGGCGCAGCTGCGGCACGGCGCCTACCGGCTGCCGCTTTCGCAGGCGCAGTACGCGCAGCTTGCGGGCTACGTGCGCGCCACGCTGCCTGCGGGCCGTGCGGTGCCGGTCGCGGGCGCGCACTACAGCAACGACGACGCCTTCTACGAAGCCGAAGGCGGCTACCACCTGTTCGAGACCTGCAACACCTGGACCGGACGCGGCCTGCGGCGTGCCGACGTCACGGTGAGCCGCTGGACGCCGTTCGACTTCAACGTCGTGTGGCACCTGCAACCCGCAACGCCCTGAGCGCGGCGCCTTGGGCACGCTCTGCATGATCAGCGCGAAACAGTCACGCCACCTCCAGGCTCAGGGCGGTGGGGCACGCTGCGCAGCGAAATAAAGACACCGTTGTGCCTGTCAAGCGGTGCCCGTCAAGCGCAAGCCGTCTTGCGGTAGTTCGCATCGAAGGGCTTGCCCGACCTC
>NZ_JBPJZO010000022.1:0-23261 GCF_051216545.1 Variovorax nitratireducens | reverse complement strand
CATTGATCTGAAACGAAGTGGCTCTAAGTTGTCGATGCCGTCGATCGGCGCACAACCCTGGGGGCCGCAATGTCGAAAGCGCCACGCATCGCTCTGCTCTTTGGTGCCGGTGAGACTACATCGCACGACGATCCTCGACTGCCGGTCAACTGGCCTGCGATGCGCTAGCGCCGGAGCGACGCGACCTCTTTCTTCGACGCAAGCGGGATCGAGCTGTACCTGTCGTGGTCGACCGGCGCCGAGATCGTGGTTGCAACTCTTGGTCCGCCCATATCGCGACCTGAGCCCCACGACTATCACTCCCACCGTTTCTGAGTTGCGATGATGCCAAGCGGATACTCGCGGCGGTTCAGCGGCTGGCGCAGGACGATCCGGCTGGCGAAGCGCTCGATGCCGATGTTGTCTTCGAGCATCTTTTCCATCAGCGCCTGGAAATAGCCAACGCCGGGCGCCACGATCTTCAGCAGGTAGTCGTAGCCGCCGCTGACGTTGTAGCACTCGACGATCTCCTCGTACTTTCGGGCGCCTTCCTCGAATTTTCGGAAGTCATGCGGCCGGTGGCTGTGGAGGGTGACCTCCGAGAACACCATGACGTACTCCCCCAGCTTTTCCAGCGCGATGTCGGCGCCGTAGCCGCGGATCAGCCCGATCTCCTGCAGCCGCTTGGTGCGCAGGAGGCACGGGCTGGCGCTGAGGCCCACCGACTCGGCCAGGTCGACGTTCGAGCAGCGCCCCTCGCGCTGGAGATGCACGAGGATCTTGAAGTCGAACCGGTCGAGCGGCACTGCGGATCTCATGGGGGCGATCGTACTGTCAGGTCGATCCCGGCGACTTGCGCTGCGCCTCGGTGAGCGATTCGTCGAGCGCCTCGATGACCATGCCGGCCTGCTCTGCCGACAGCACCAGTGGCGGACGGATCTTGAGCACGTTGTGCCCTTGGGCGCAGGCGCTGAGCAGCACGCCTTTGTCGCGCATCAGGTTGACCACCTGGCTGGTGAGGCCGCGGTTCGGCGCCCGCGTCGTCCGGTTCGACACGAGCTCCACGCCGACGAAGAGCCCGGCGCCCCGCACGTCGCCGATGGCCTCGTACTTTGCGGCGAGTCCGGCGATGCCGTCGAGCAGCACCTTGCCGACCTTGGCGGCGTGCGGCACCAGCCGTTCCCGCTCGATGGTCTCCAGCACCGCCAGGGCCGCTGCACACGAGACCGTGTTGCCCGCAAAGGTGTTGAAGTAGCGGGAGTGCTTGCCGAATTCCGCCAGGGCGTCGGCAGTCGCGAGGAGGCCGGCGATCGGCTGGCCGTTGCCCATCGGCTTGCCCAGCGTGACGATGTCGGGAACGAGGCCGTGGCGCTGGAAGCCCCACATGTGATCGCCGGTGCGGCCGAAACCGGGCTGCACCTCGTCGGCGATGAACAGGCCGCCGGCGCGCTTGATCGCCTCGACCGCCCCCTTCAGGAAGCCCGCAGGCTCGGGCAGGATGCCGTCGCTGGTGAACAGCGAATCGACGATCAGGGCCGCCGGCTTTATGCCGTGGCGCTGCAGGTCGGCGATGGCCGCCTCGACGTCGCGCGTGAAGCGCTCGCCAAGGTCGGCGCCTTCGGCGTGATACAGGCGCGGCGCCGGCACCAGGCGGATGTGCGGGCCGAGGTCGACGGTCACGCCCAGCGACGGCGAGAACTGCGACACGGCGTCGGTGATGCCGTGGTAGGCCGTGTCGGTGACGATCACGCCGGTGCCGCCGGAGCGCACCTTGGCGATGCGGTAGGCCAGGTCGTTGGCCTCGCTGCCGGTGCAGGTCAGCATCAGGTGGGCCAGGTCGGTTCCGGGCACGCTGGCCAGCAGGCGTTCGGCCAGCTCGAGGATGGTGTCATGGAGGTAGCGCGTGTTGGTCGCGAGCGTCTGCACCTGGCGGCAGATCGCCTCGGTCACTGCGGGGTGGCAGTGGCCGAGCGAGGTGACGTTGTTGTAGACGTCGAGGTAGCGGCGGCCTTGCGGGTCTATCAGCCACACGCCCTCGCCGCGCACGATGTGCAGCGGGTGTTCGTACATCAGCCGGTAGGCCGGGCCGAGCAGCGCATTGCGCCGCGCGATCATCGCCTTGGTGGCGGGCCCGACGTTGGCGCGGCCGGGGATGTAGGCGTTGACCATGTTGAAGTCAGCGGTGTTTTTCATGAGGAAGCTCCGTTTCGTGTTGAGGTCAACAAGCGGCTGCGCGCTTCGTGGCGGGAGAGATCTGCCAACTGCGACAGCGCCTCCCAGGCCGCGGGGTTGTGACGCATGATGTAGGCGCGGTTTTCGGGATAGCGCAGCGCGCGCCACTCCGAGATCAACGCCGTGATGAGGTGGCGCGTCGCCATGAGGTCGGCGACGATGTCCTGCTCCGGCTCGGTCAGTGGCAGGACCGCCTGGTAGGCGCCGACGAACTGCGACGCCCCCTCGAACGGGTCAGCGCAGCCGGTCATGTGGAAGGCCGCAGCCGTCGCCACCTCGCCGACCAGTGGCGCATGGAGCATGTCGCCGAAATCGATGATGCCGGTGATGCGCGCCGCGTCGTCTGGCGCGACCAGCACGTTGTAGAGGTGGTAGTCGTTGTGGATCACCTGCGCCCGGAGCGACGCAAGGCAGGGCAGCACGTGGTCGGTGAAGCGCGCCATGAACAACTGGGCCAGTGCGCGGCGCGGTCCTTCGACCAGGCTGTCGAGCTGCACGGTGAGGCGGTGCGCGGCCGACACGTTCCACAGCAGGTCGTGCGTGGCCGCGGGGTGCGTGAAGCCTTGCAGGGCGAGGTTGAGTTCGGCCAGTCCCTTGCCCATCGCCACGCGTTGCGCAGCTGTGCGCGATGTCTCCCGGATCTGGATGCCCTCCAGGTAGGTGAGCATGCGCACGGTGGTCGAAGCGCCGTCAGCCAACGTCACCGTGTCACGCGTGCGGCCGTCCAGCGTCCGCACGACTCGGGGCACGGGCTGGCTGGGCGACGTGCGGGCGATGTGCTCAAGGGCAGCGATCTGGAAATCGACAAGCGACACCGGCTCGGACGGGTTGCTGATCTTGCACACATAGCGCGTGCCGTCGATGGACTCCACGACGCAATTCTGGTCGCGCTCGCTGGCCAGCGACTTCACCCGGCCGTCGATGCCGTAGAGGCGCGCCACCAGTGCCTGCACCTCGGCTGGCGCGAGGTTGGGCGCTGCGGTGCTCAGCGCTGCGGCCTGGTTCGGGCGCCCCTCAGGCATCACACCCTGGGCGCCAGGATGGGGGTTCGGGCCAAGCATCAGAGTCCGAGCAGTGCCGGAAGCTGGCGAACGTCTGTCAAGCGGCTCACGCCATATTCGGTCGACGTAGGCTCGTGACCCCGGTCGATGAAGGCCTTGGCCATGAAGCCCAGGTCGGACGCCGTCATCAGGTCATACCGGAAGCTCGACGAGACATGCATCATCTGGTCGGGGCTGCAGCCCAACTGGTCGAACATGTACTCGAAGGCCTGCATGCGCGGCTTGTACGCGCGCGCTTCCTCGGCGGTGTAGACCGCGTGGAAAGGCGCCTTGAGGTGCGCAACGCTGTGCGGGATGAGGTCGACCATCGAGTTCGACAGGATCACCAGCGGCACATGCGGCGCGATCGCCTCCAGCACCTCGACCACGTTCGGGTGCGGCTGCCAGGTCGGCACGGCGTCGTACAAGGCGACCGCATCCGATGCCAGGCATTCGATGCCGTGCGCCTTGCAGGCACGCTGGATCGAGTTCTCCACCACGTCGAAAAATGGCTTCCAGTCGCCCAACACCTCGTCGAGGCGATAGGCCCGGAAACTGTCCAGGAACGCTGGCATCCGGTCGGCGGGCACACGATCTTTGAACAGGACTTTGGCCGTGGGGCCCATCTCGAAATTGATGAGCGTGCCATAGCAATCGAAGCTGATGAATTTGGGTTTGAAGATCATGGGTTGACTCGCTGCGTTGGGGTGGAATAAGTCTAGGGTTGCCCCCCTTACAGGAGATGCCATATCGCAGCGGAACCCAAGCAGCTTCTTGGTCAATCCGGAGGGTGCCTGGCATTTTTGAGTGGTGCTGTTCGCTCGGAGCCGAGGGTGGCAGCGTGGTGGCGGTACGCCTGGGTGCAAAGCACATGCCGTCGACACCTGCGTCGTCGCGCTCGGCAGCGCTGCGAATGGAGGCTTGGCCTGCGACGTAAACGGGGCAATCGAGCAATGAGCGACGCTACCTTCGTAGCTGCCCACATTAAGGTCTCCTTAGCTGCCGCTTTGTCGACCGTTAACCACCTGGGCCGACTTGCGGCCGATACTTGCTGCCAGGAGGTCGGCTTGGCGAACCCTGCCGCCGCTGCAAAGGATAGCCCCGCATGAACACCGCCATCATCGAGCGCCTCGCCAACGACGGCCGTCTGGATCGCATCTTCATCGGCGGCGATTGGGTCTTGCCTGCAGGGCAGGCCCGCAGTGCCGTCATCGACCCTTCGACGGAAGAACCCGTCGCCAAGTTCTACGTCAATCGATGAGTGGCGAGATGGGCTTCAGGCGAACTTGTCCTTGAGCCGGTAATAGGCTCCTACCAGCGGCAGGAACCACGGGGGTCCGACATGGCCCGGGATCGCGGGCCAGTCGAAGTCTTTCCAGGGATTGAGTTCGGCGCGCCCGTCCATGACTTCCGCCATGATCGTCCCCATCAGGGTCGACATCTGGGTGCCGTGGCCGCTGTAGCCCATCGAGTAATAAATGCCATTGCGCTCGCCAGCGCGCGGCAGGCGGTCACGCGTCATGTCGACCATGGCGCCCCAGCAATAGTCGATGCGTGCGGCGCGCAGCTCGGGGAAGACCTCGTGCAGCGCGGCCTTGAGGATCGCGCCGCACTTCTCGTCCGAGTTCGGGTTGGAGACGGCGAAGCGGGCGCGTCCGCCGAAGAGCAGCCGGTTGTCGGGCGTCGTTCGGAAGTAGTTGACCAGGTTCTTCGTATCGACCGCCATCCGGCGCCGCGGCAACAGCCGGTCAAGCGTCTCTGTCGGCAGGGGCTCGGTGACGATCAGGAACGCGCCGACCGGCACGATGCGGCGTCGAATCCAACCCAGCGGCCCGGTCTGCGAGGTTCCGCTCGCCAGCAGAACCTGCTTGGCGTGGAGCCGGCCCTTGGGCGTTTCGATCTGGTGCCCTCCGCCGGGGGCGGGTCGCAGGCCGGTCATCGGCGCATGCTCGTGGATCTCCACGCCACGCCGCGCCGCCGCTTCCGCCAGGCCGCGTACGAAGCGCCCGACGTGCATGCCGGCGCCCTTGCGGTAGATCAGTCCGCCGTAGAAGCGGCTCGACCCGACCTCGCGGGCCAGGTCCGCACGGCTCACCATCTCGGTGTCGGGGTCGACGTTGGCGGCCAGCAGTTCCTGGCTGCGCGCCAGCTTGTCGTAGTGCTCGGGCTTGGCCGCGAGCTTGATCTTGCCAACGCGCGCGAAGCTGCAGCCGATCTTCTCTTCCGCCACCAGGCGCTCGACCGTATCGACGCCGGCGTCGAAGGCGCGGTAGAGCCGGTCGGCAACTTCCTTGCCGAGTTTGGCCGACATCATCCCGTAGTCCTGGGCAAAGCCGTTGTTGCACATGCCGCCGTTGCGGCCGGAGGCTGCGTGCCCGATGGTCCCGGCTTCCAGGAGCACGACGCGTGCCCCCTTCTTTGCAAGCGCCAGCCCAGCCGAACAGCCGGTCAGGCCGCCGCCGATCACCACCACGTCGCAGCTGCCCTGCACCGGTCCTGCAGCGGCACTGCGGAAGGGCTCCGAGGTGTCGAGCCAATACGAGGCCAGCTTCATAGCGGCATTTCCGATGTTTTCGGCGTTCCCGGTGTCTTCGAGCGCGTCATCGTGATGTCTCCTAGTTGAACGACTGGTTGGCCAGCGCGAACATGCGTGCTGGTTCCGCTGGCGGAATGTGCGGCCCCTTGACCATGGTGGTGGCGTCACTGACCTGGCGCAGGCCGATGCTTTCGAGCCAGTCGCCGAGCTGTGAAGTGGCAGCGGTGTCGACGCGCACGAAAACCTGGCCGAGTCGTGCGAGCGCGGCTCCGATCAAGGCGCGCGCATCGGCCGCACTTTCAGCGACCACCGGACCGATGACATGCCCGTGGCCCAACCGGCGTGAAATGACATAGCCGCGCGGCTCGCCGTCACGCACTAGCACTTGGCCGTCACCAGCCTGAATGAGCCGATCCAGCATCTGCCGCCTGTCCCAGCCGGTGGCCTTGCGGTCCAGACGCGCGACCGCCTCGACATCCGATGGCGCCATCGCCCTGACCAGGCTGGCTGGTGGCGCCTTGTGGCGCTCGTGGGGAACGCCTTGATGCTGTTGGATGACGCCGATGCGGACAAAGCCGCGCCTTTCATAAAGCGCCAGGCCTTCGGCCGTTGAGTTCAGCGTGATGGTTCGCGGGTGCGCTGCTGCGAGCAGCGCATCCATCAGCCGGGCACCGTGGCCACGGCCTTGGGCCGCCTTGGCGACGATGATCATCCCGGCTGAAGCATGGTCCTCGCCGTAGGCCCACCAGGCCGCGGTCGCGATCACCGTACCGGCGCGGTTGCGGAGCACGAAGCCCTGGCCGAGCTCGAGCGCGAAGGCCCAGTCTTCAAGCCGATAGGGCCAGGACATCTCCTGCGAAAGCTGGAGGGCGCCTTCCAGGTGTTCCGTGGCAAACGGGAGCAGCACCACGTCGTCGTGGTCGTCGAAGTCGTGGTGGACGGACCGGGGCGCCATGGCGGTCATGGTTCGCGCACCGCGATGGCGTCGATCTCGACCAGGTACCCGTAGTGCAATTCCGGCACCGGAACCACGCTGCGCGCGGGCCACGCACCCGGCAGCATGGATGCATAGACCGCGTTGAAGCGCGTCCAGTTGGCGATGCCGACGATGTAGGCCGTCACCTTGACGATCTGTTGCGGCGAGCTGCCCGCGGCGCGCACGATCTCCAGCATGTTGTGCATCGCCTGCCTGGCCTGCGCCTCGAATCCATCGTCGTCCAGCGGACGTCCATCCGGGCGGATCGGCAACTGGCCGGAGACGAAGACGTGGGCGCCCGAGACAATGGCCTGCGTGTAGTGACCTGCCGGCTTCGGCGCCCGGTCCGTCAGGATGCCGGTGATGCCCGAGCTCATCGCCAGCCCCCGAAACGCGACCACTCGGCTTCGACGCGGTCGGATGCGCCGCGAACGACGTGATAGGCGCGATGCTGGGCGCCTGTGGCGCAGGCGTGGTTCGGTAGGATCCGCACACGATCGCCGATCTCGAGATCGGGCAGCTTGCCCCCCGAGCCGGGACGCACCGTGATGATCCCGTGCTCCTGGTTGGCGTCGGCAACGATCAGGTCGGGATAGGGTACGCCGGCGGCGTCGCACACCAGGCCATAGCCTTGGTCGACCGCCTGCCTGCGGGTGCCGCGGTCCTGTGACATCGCCATCCAGCCGGCGTCGACCAGGATCCATCCCTTATTGCGCTGGTGGCCGATCACCGTCGCCAGCACCGACAGCGCGATGTCGTCGACCTGGCAGACACCGATCCCGGCCATCACGAGATCGAAGAAGACGAACACGCCGGCCCGGACTTCGGTGACGCCGGTGAGGTCGGCGGCGTTGTGCGCGGTCGGCGTGGAGCCGACGCTGACCACCGGGCAGGGCAGCCCCGCTTGGCGCAGGATGGCGGCGGCATCGACCACACTGCGGCGCTCGACCTCAGCACAGTGACGCAAGGCTTCGGGCCCGCGGGCCAAATAACTGTCTCCGGCGTGCGTGATCACGCCCCGCAGTTCCGCGCCGTCTTCGAGGGCGTGGCCGATGTCCAGCAGCAGCTGCCGGTCGGTCGGCAGCACCCCGGAGCGGTGGCCGTCGCAGTCGATCTCGATCAGCGCGGGAATGCGCGTGCCGGCCTGGCGCGAGGCCTGCGCAACGGCTTGCGCCTGTTCCACGGTGTCCAGCACCACGGTCACGTCGGCTCCCCGGGCGCGCAGCGCCAGCACTTGTGGCAGTTTCGATGGTGCAATGCCGACGGCGTAGACGATGTCCTGCACGCCGGCCGCCGCGAACTCCTCGGCTTCAAGAAGCGTCGAAACGGTTGCCGGACCCGACGGCGACGTCATGACGCGGCGCGCGACGTCCACCGATTTGGAGGTCTTGAGGTGGGGACGCAGCATGACGCCCCGGCCGTCCAGCCTGCCTTTCAGGCGTGCGATGTTCCGCTCCATCCGCTCGGCGTCGAGGACGAGGCAAGGCGTCGCCAGTTCCCCCAGCGTCGTTGCGATCTGTTCGGCTTGCGCCTGCTTCATGGCTATGGCCTTGCTCAATGTCGTGCTCCGAGTTGTGCTTGTCCGATGCGGCCTGCTGGATGCAGACCTGCAACCGAGCAAGTGAGATGGCCGGATGTTGCGCCTGATCGATTGAACCTACAATTTATCGAACCTGCATCGAGAGTTAAGGCCAAACTAAATGATCAACTCTGAGGATCTACGCTTCTTCAACGTGTTGGCCCGGTCCGCGTCGCTCGCTGAAGCTGCCCGGAAGATGGATGTCACGCCACCGGCCGTCACCCAGCGCCTGCAGGCGCTGGAAGCACGGATTGGCATCCGGCTGATCGACCGTTCGGGCCGCAGGATAGTCCTCACCGATGAAGGCGATCTGGTCGCATCCCACGGAACGATCGTGGCCGATGCGATGGAGGCGCTGTCCGAGGCATTGGCCAATCGCAAGAAGGCCGTCAGCGGGCATCTGCGCATCGCCGCCCCGCATGGCTTCGGCCGGCTGCATGTCGCACCCGTGGTCGATGCGTTTGCAAAGGCGCATTCTGGTGTGACCGTCACCCTGGACCTTGCCGACCATCCCGGCGCGCACCTGGTCGAGAGCAGCGACGTCATCGTCCACATCGGACCGCCTGGTGCCCAAAACCAGATCGTCACGACGTTGGCACCGAACCGACGCATCCTCTGCGCCAGCCCGGACTATCTCGCCAGTGCTTTGCCGATTCAGTCGCCTTCAGACTTGCTGCGGCATCGATGCCTGGTGGTCAGGGAGAACGACGAGGACGTCACGCTGTGGCGCTTCGTGCACGCTTCGCGCGAGCCGGAGACCGTCCGGATCCGTCCCACCATGTGCAGCAATGACGGCGCGGTGGTGCGCGATTGGGCGGTGGCAGGCCTGGGTGTCGCGATGCGGTCGGAGTGGAATGTCGCTGCCGATCTGGCAGCCGGTCGGCTCAAGCGGGTGCTTGCGAGTTGGGAGGTTCCTCCCGCCGACGTCGTCGCCATGCTGGGCACCCGCTTCGGGCGAAGTGCGCGGGCAACGGCCTTTCTGGCGATGCTGCGCCAATCGCTTGCGCCGCCACCTTGGAGGCGAAGGACCGTGCGATGACTCCGGGTCTCAGGCCGTGTCCACACCTCGCGCACGGACTCGCAGCAGTTGGCCAGTTGGCGATACCGAGGGTTCGTTTACGACCACCCTGGCGACAGTGCTTTGTTCGCAAGGCAACGTCGAGCAGCAGAGCTATTGCACGAAAGGCATCAATCCATCCGAACCTTGCAATTCACTTATGGGTGGGAGATCGCGAGACTCGCTTTCTAACGAACTTCCTGGCTGGCGGGGAGCGCATACCGGAGACAAAGTGAAAGAACAAACAGAAGCGCTTAGCGCATGGATCGGACGCAGCGAGACGATCCAGGACACCATCAACGCGACCCCGGTGATCGCCTTGTCGGCGACACTCGACCATCCCGCTTCCGCCGTTGCCGCAGGCACCAGCCTCCCACCACTGTGGCACTGGCTGTACTTCCTGCCGATGCACAGGCAGTCCGAAATCGGTGCCGACGGTCACGCCAAACGCGGCGGCTTTCTTCCTCCGGTGCCGCTGCCGCGCCGCATGTGGGCCGGAAGTCAGTTTGATTTCCGCTCGCCGATCAGCGTGGGTGACCGCGTGGCGCGCACTTCGACCATCGACGACGTCACTGTCAAAGAGGGCCGCACGGGCAAGCTCGTGTTTGTCAAAGTGCGCCACGAGGTTCGCTGCAACGAGGCTGCAGAGCCCGCCCTCGTCGAATTCCATGACATCGTCTACCGCGAAGCACAGACTCCAACCGACGTGGCCCCGCCCCCGCAAGCGGCCGAGACCGGCGCCTGGCGCCGGGAGATCGTGCCCGACGACGTGCTGCTGTTCCGCTACTCGGCACTCACCTTCAATGGTCACCGCATCCACTACGACCGCAAGTATGTGACCGAGATCGAAGGCTATCCGGGCCTGATCGTGCACGGCCCGCTGATCGCGACGCTTCTGATGGACCTGTTGCGCCGCCAGATGCCGGAAGCCGAAGTCGCCAGCTTCCGTTTCAAGGCCGTGCGGCCGACCTTCGACCTGCACCCTTTCCATGTCAACGGCCAACTGCAAGCGGATGGCAAAACGGTTCGCTTGTGGGCGGCTGACCACGAAGGCTGGTTGACCATGGATGCCACGGCTGTGCTGCGCTGAACGAATTCACCTCTGGAAGAAACTCATCATGCAGCCCCTCAAAGGCCTGACCGTCGTCACGCTCGAACACGCTATCGCCGCGCCATTCGCAACCCGCCAGCTGGCCGACCTGGGCGCCCGCGTCATCAAGATCGAGCGCCCGGGGTCGGGCGACTTCGCCCGAGGATACGACCAGCGGGTGCGCGGCCTTGCCTCGCACTTCGTGTGGACCAACCGCTCCAAGGAAAGCCTGACGCTGGACGTCAAACATCCTGAAGCCGCCAGGGTGCTCAAGCGCCTGGTGATCGACAAGGCCGACGTGGTCGTGCAGAACCTTGCGCCCGGCGCCGCAACACGGCTGGGCATGGGCTACGAGCGACTTTCCAAGCTCAAGCCGGGACTCATCGTCTGCGATATCTCGGGCTATGGCGATGACCCGGTTGACCCCGGCCCCTATCGTGACAAGAAGGCCTACGATTTGCTGATTCAGAGCGAAGCCGGGTTCGTTTCGGTCACCGGGACGGCGGATGAGCCCTGCAAGGCCGGACCGTCGATCGCTGACATTGCTGCAGGCATGTACGCGTACACCAACATCCTCGCGGCCCTGATGCAGCGAAGCCAGACCGGCCAGGGCCAGCGTATCGATATCTCGATGCTGGAGTCGCTGGCCGAATGGACCAGCTACCCGCTGTACTACGCCTTCGAGGGCGCGGCCCCGCCGCCGCGCACCGGCGCGAGCCACGCCACGATCTATCCCTACGGGCCCTTCCCCGCCGGCGACGGTGGCACCGTGATGTTGGGCCTGCAGAACGAGCGCGAATGGGTCAGCTTTTGCGACCGGGTTCTGCAGCAGCCGGCCGTGGCAACCGACCCGCGCTTCACCGCCAACTTCAAGCGCGTGGCCGAACGCGTGGCGCTGCGACAAATCATCGTCGACGCGTTCGCATCGCTCACTGCAGCGCAGGTGGTCGAACGCCTCGAGATCGCGCAGATTGCCAACGCCAAGGTGAACACCATGGCAGAGGTCTGGGCGCATCCACAGCTCAAGGCGCGCGGCCGCTGGACCGAGGTCGGCTCGCCGCTGGGTCCTCTTCCCGCCATGCTGCCGCCCGGCAGTTGGGACACGGGGCCTCGCATGGACCCCGTTCCGGCGTTGGGCGAGCATACCGACGCCATCCTGACCGAACTGGGCTACGGCGACGCCGAGATTGCAGCCCTGCATGCCGCTGAAGCGGTCTGAGACTCCAAAATGACGTCCCCAATCCTGCCGCCTCGAACCTACCTGTTCGTCCCTGGCACTCGCCCGGAACGATTTGGCAAGGCATTGGCCAGCGGCGCCGATTGCGTGGTGCTGGACCTCGAAGATGCCGTGGCCGCCGAGGACAAAGAGCGCGCTCGCAATGGCATCGCCGAGTGGTTCGCCGGTGCCGCGCTTGCCGAGCGTTCCCGAATCGTGGTGCGCATCAACGACGCAGCCTCGAGCTGGTTTGGCGATGACCTGCACGTTCTTCAAGCCTGCGGCTGCACGCAGGTGCTCTTGCCCAAGGCCGAGAAGGCGTCGCAGATTGCGGCCGTCGCCGACGCCATTCCCGACGTTCAGGTGCTGGCGCTCATTGAAAGCGCGCTCGGCGTGGCAAATGTCGAACACGTTGCAGCCGCGAAAGGCGTCACCCGCCTGGTGTTCGGCACGCTGGACTTCGCACTGGATCTGGACATCGACATCGCCGACGATCCGACCGGCTTGGCCTACGCCGCCGGCCGCATCGCCATTGCGTCCCGTGCGGTGGGGCTGCCCGCACCGGTGGCCGGCGTCACGCCTGCGCTGGACGATGCTCATCGGTTGCTGGCCGATTTGGCGCTGTCACGCCGGCAGGGCTTCGGCGCCAAGCTTTGCATCCACCCCAGCCAGGTCGCGCCGATCCACGCGGCGCTGCGGCCCAGCGCCGAAGCGCTCGACTGGGCCCGGCGCGTGCTGGCCGCAGACGCCGCCTCACCCGGCGCCGCACGCCTGGACGGCCGCATGGTCGACCGTCCGGTGGTTCTTCAGGCACAACGCATGCTGAGCCGGGCCCGCGACTGAATCCCTTCCACTTGCCATCCGCAGAAAGAGAAACTACATCATGGCCTCCACCATCATCGACTCGCGCATCTTCGGCGACATGTTCAGCGACTCGCGCATGCGCGACGTCTGGTCCGACGAGAACCGTACCGCCAAATACCTGGACATTGAACGTGCGCTGGCCAAGGTGCAGGGCGAGCTCGGCATCATCCCCAAGGAGGCTGCGGACGAGATCGTCAAGAACTGCGAGCTGTCGCAGATCGATTGGGTCAAGCTCAAGGCCAAGACCGAGCAGATCGGCTATCCCATCATTGCCGTCGTCAACCAGATCAACGCCAATTGCCGTGACAAGCTCGGCGAGTACTGCCACTGGGGCGCAACGACCCAGGACATTACGGATACCGCGGCTGTGCTACAGATGCGTGAGGGCTTGGCGCTGGTGGAGGAAGATCTCAACGAAATTGGCGACGCGCTCGCCACGCTTGCCACCAAGTACCGCGACACGCCAGTCATCGGCCGCTCGAATCTGCAGCAGGCAACGCCGATCACCTTCGGGTACAAGATGGCCAGCATCCTGGCGGGCATCGACCGGCATCGCGAGCGTCTGCAGCAACTCAAGCCGCGCGTGCTGATGGGCGAATTCGGGGGCGCCTCGGGCACGCTCTCGTCGCTGGAGAAAGGTGCGATGGAAACGCAGGCCGGCCTGATGAAGGAACTGGGCTTGGCGCAACCCCTGATCTCCTGGCACACGGTGCGCGACACGATCGCGGAAGTCGGCGCCTTCCTCGGCCTCGTGGGTGGCTCGCTCGGCAAGATCGCGATGGACGTCAAGCTCATGATGCAGACCGAAGTGGCCGAGGTGTTCGAGCCCTTCGCGCCGGGGCGAGGCTCTTCGTCAACCATGCCGCAAAAGCGCAACCCGATCTCGTGCCTGTACATCCACGCCAATATTTCGGTGGCGCGTCAGCACGCCGCGGCCCTCATGGACGCCATGGTGGCCGACCATGAACGCTCGACCGGCCCGTGGGAGATCGAATGGGTGTCGCTGCCCGAGATCTTCTGCCTGATGTCGGGGGCACTGAAGCAGACCAAGTTCATTCTGAAGGGCCTCGAGGTAGATGCCACGCGCATGCGCGCCAACATCGACATCACCAATGGCCTGGTGATGTCCGAGGCGGTGATGATGGGCTTGGGGCCGTACATCGGCCGCGAGTACGCGCACGACCTGGTCTACGACCTGTGCCGCCAGGCACTCAAGGAGAACCGGCCGCTGGTCGAAATCCTGGCAGTGCATCCCGAGATCGCCAAACACGTCACGCGGGCGCAGCTCGACGCGATGTGCGACCCGGCGAACAACCTCGGCCAGGCCGGCGTGATGGTCGATCGCGTGATCGCCGCACGCCGGTAACCAGGCAGTCGGGCAACTGCCCTCCCCTCCCGCAGAGAGACCAGCTCATGCGGTGCGCATGGCCCCATCGCACCTTGACGGCGGCCAGCTAGGCACTGACTGCAGCAGCGCTTCGGGCGCGACGCGGCTTGGCCGAGCGCTTGTTCTTCAACTCCGAGAAAAACTCAAAAAATTGCTGGGCTGCTGGCGACAGCGAACGTCCCTTGCGGCGAATCAGCCCGATCTTGCGGCTGACGATGGGATCGACCAAAGGCACGCTGACCAGCAAGGGATGATCGGCGCCAGGCATCGCGATCGACGGGACCGCCGCGACCCCGAGCCCAGCTTCCACCAGGCCGAGCATCGTCGTCACGTGCTGGGTCTCGTAGATCGCCTGCGGCCGTCCTGGCACGTGCGACAGCGCCTGATCCAGCAGCAGACGATTGCCCGATGCCTTGCTCACCGAGATGTAGTCGTAACGGGCCAGCTCGGTCCAGCTGATCTGGCGCTTGCCGGCCAGCGGATGGTCGCGCCGGCATGCGGCGACGAAGCGCTCTTCGAGCAACGGCTTGAACTCGATGTCAGTTTCCTGGCCGCCTATGAAATTCAGTCCGAAGTCCGCTTCGCCGCGCGAGACTGCCGCCAGAACGTCGTTGGCGCTGGCGTCGAACACCTTGACGCGAACCTTCGGGTAGCGCTCGTGATAGCGCGAGATCACCTGCGAGACATAGTAGTAAACCGTCGAAGGGACGCACGCGATGGTGACCTCGCCCATGCGAGTGGTGGCCACGCCCCGGATACCCAAGAGCGTGTTGTCCAACTCGTCGAGGAGCTGCTGCACCTTCCGGTCGAAATCGCGGCCGACGGCCGTCAGGCTGACGCGCCGCGTGGTTCGCTCCAGCAGTCTCACCCCCAGCGCCTCTTCCAGTTTTTCGATCCGCCGGCTGAATGCGGGCTGCGATACGTGCAGCGCCTCGGCAGCCTTGCGAAAGCTGCTGAGTTCGGCAACGGCGCGAAATGCCTGCAGATCGTTGAGGTTGAAGTTGATCGCCATCGCCGCGCTCCACAAGCATGTTTGACTGATCGACAGTGTGCATCAATCGATCCTAAACATGCAATTCACGGAAAGGATCAAACACAAGATCATTCGGGCACGGTTCAAAAAGAGACCTCGACACAGCCCTTTCAACACTCGGAGACATCCCATGAAACATCGTCGTGCCCTCACCCTGGGTGCCCTCGCGGCGGCAGCCGCCTTTTTGTGCAACAGCGCCATTGCCGCATTCCCGGAGAAGGCCATCACCATCGTCGTGCCGACAGCGGCCGGCGGTGCCAACGACGCGATGGCCCGTGTGATCGGCCAGGCCATGTCGGCCGCACTCAAGCAGCCGTTCATCATCGACAACAAGGCGGGCGCCAACGGCGCGATCGCCAGCGAGTTCGTGATGCGGGCACCCCCCGACGGCTATACCTTGATGCTGGGCTACATCGCTACGCACGCCATGAACCCTGCGCTTCAGAAGTTGCGCTACGACCCGGTCAAGGATTTCGAGCCCGTGGGCATGGTGGGTTCTTCCGCGACGCTGATGGTCGTGAGCCCGTCCGTCAAGGCGAACAATGCGAAAGAGCTGGTCGCTTCCTTGAAGGCCGCGCCGGACAAGACGAGCTACGCATCGGCCGGGAATGGCACCGCGCCTCACTTTGCGGCAGAGATGTTCAAGCTGTCGACCGGCACGAGCATGCTGCATGTCCCCTACAAGGGATCGGCGCCTGCCGTCACCGACACCATCGGCGGCCAGACGCAAGTCATGTTCCCCAGCCTCTTCACGGCCATTCCCTATGTCAAGGGCGGCAAGCTCAAGCCTATCGGCGTGGCCGGTGCCAAGCGCTCACCCTTGATGCCCGACGTGCCGACGCTGAAGGAACAAGGCATCGACAACGTCGACGTGTCCCAGTGGTACGGCATCTTCGCCCCGGCCAAGACGCCCAAGCCGGTGCTGGAGCAGCTGAACAAGGTGCTCAACGAGGCGCTGGCCGACAAGACCGTCGTCAAGAAGCTCGAGGACCATGGCGCAGAGGTCGAGACCATGTCGACCGATCAAATGCGCACCTACGTGGCGCAGGAGCAGGTCAAGTGGAAGAAGGTCGTTCAGGCTGCAAAGCTGACTGCAGACTGAGATGAGCCGAACCCTTCCTTGCGTGCTGATGCGCGCAGGTACATCGCGCGGGCCGTTCTTCTTGAAGGAATGGCTCCCGACCAACGACGAAGAGCGCGACCAAGCCCTCATTGGTGCGATCGGGGCGTCCGATCCCCTGCAACTGGACGGCGTCGGCGGGGGCAGCACCCTCAACAGCAAGGTGGCGATCGTCTCGCGCTCTGAACAGCCCGGATGCGATCTGGACTACCTGTTTGCCCAAGTCGGCGTTGGGCATCGTTCCGTCGATACCCGGCCCAACTGCGGCAACATGCTGTCAGGCGTGGCGCCCTTCGCGATCGAGCAAGGCCTCGTCGACGCGCAAGAAGGCACGACCCGGGTCCGCGTATTCAACGTCAATACGAAATCGCGCATCGATGTCACCGTAAGAACGCCCGGAAAGCGCGTGACCTACGAGGGCGATGCACGCATCGATGGCGTCGCCGGCACGGCCGCACCGATTCTGCTGAACTTTCTGGATGCCTGGGGCGCGGTGACCGGGAAGGTGTTCCCGACGGGCCAGCGCATCGACGTCATCGACGGCGTCGAGGTGACCTGCATCGATGCCGCCATGCCGCTGATGATCGTGCGCGCTGCTGATTTCGGCGTTGCGGGCAACGAGAAGCCAGCCGCCCTCGACTCCAATCCGGGCCTGCTCGAGCGATTGGAAAAGCTGCGCCTCCAGGCGGGGTTGCTGATGGGCCTGGGCGATGTCTCCGCCAGTGTCATTCCAAAGCCGGTACTGGTCAGCGCGGGCGATTCGCCCAACAGCATCACCTCGCGTTACTTCACGCCGCGCCGCTGTCATGCCTCCCACGCCGTCACGGGCGCCATTGGCGTTCTGAGCGCGTTCGCCCTTCCGGGCACTGTTGCAAGCAGTTCGGCACGCGAGCCTGGCAGCCACAAGCTCGTCTTGCTTCACCCTGCGGGTCAAATCGATGTCGAAGTCGAGTTGCAGGGCCGCGGCAACGAAGCAGCGGTGACGGCAGCCTCGTTGGTGCGCACCGCCCGCAAGATCATGCAAGGCGAGATGCAGCTGCCCGAGTACGTGTTCACGCGGCCCGAGGCCGCCAAGCAGGAGGCGGCGAGCTTTCCGCGCAAGCCGATCACGATCATCGTGCCGACGCGCGCAGGTGGCGGCAACGACACGATGGCGCGCATCATTGCGGCACAGCTGAAGCCCTTGCTCGGCCAGGAAGTCGTTGTGGACAACCGCGCCGGTGCGAATGGCGCCATTGCCAGCGAATTCGTCTCGCGCGCCGAGCCGGATGGCCACACCTTGATGTTCGGATACGTCGGCACCCATGCGATGAATCCGGCCTTGCAGAAACTGGGCTACGACCCGCTCGCGGACTTTGCACCGGTCGGCATGGTCGGCTCCTCTCCCACCTTGATGGTGGCCAACAAGCAAGTGGGGATCGATGACGTTCGCAGCCTCATCAGGCGCTTGAGCAGTGCCCCGGACAGCATCCACTACGCGTCCGCCGGCGACGGCACACCGCCGCACTTCGCTGCCGAACTGTTCCAGCTCAGCACCGACACGAAGATGGTCGGCCGGACATACGACGGCGCCGCCCCGGCGATCGTCGACACGATGGACGGCCGCACACAGGTGATGTTTCCGAGCCTGTTCACCGCCCATCCGTTCATCCTGGACGGCAGACTTCGCGCCTTGGCGGTTGCGGGGCCGTCGCGCCTGGGCGCTCTGCCGAGCGTCCCGACCTTGTCGGAATCCGGTGTCGAGGGGGTCGACGTGGCCCAGTGGTACGGGCTTTTCGCCCCGGCCCGCACGCCGGCTTCGGTGATCGCGCAGATCAACCGCGCGCTGAACGAAGTGCTTTCCGATCCGCAGGTGATCGAGCGCTTTGAACGACAAGGCGCAAGGGTGGAGCCCGGCTCGCCGTCTGCGTTGCGTACCCGCGTCCGCGAGGACCTGGCGCGATGGCAAGGCGTGGTGGCCAAGGGCGGACTCGCCCCTCAGGATATTCGCCTTCTTGCGCTGGAGTGATGCAAGGCCAAGCGTGCGTCCTGGTCTGCAGACCCCTCTTTTTTGCGGCGATGCGAATCGCCAATTTTGTGCCGGTGCACGAGCGGCCGGCGATCCTTGATCGAACCCACGGAGACACTTGATATGAAAAAGTCCTTGATCGCGATGGCAGCCATTGCTGCGACGGGTGCGGCATCTGCACAATCGTCTGTCACGCTTTTCGGCGTCGCGGACGCCGCCATCAGCCACTACAGCGTCAAAAGCGCCTTCTACAACAACACGGCCTCCCCTGCGTTGCCGCCAGCGACCATGCCGTCCGGCTCGACGCGTTCGCAGACCGTACTTTCCAGCGGTGCAAATTCGTCCAGTCGTGTCGGCTTCCGCGGGACGGAAGACCTCGGCGGCGGCCTGGCAGCCAGCTTCTGGCTTGAGTCCGGCTACAACCAGGACACCGGCGCCAATGGACTGACGACGTTCAATCGCCGTTCCACGGTCAGCCTTTCAGGTGGGTTCGGCGAGATCCGGCTTGGACGCGACTACGTCCCGACGTACTGGAACGAAAGTGTGTTCGACCCGATGGGCGCTGTCGGTGTCGGCGAGAACCTGATCAAGACGATCAGTGGAAACATTGCCACTGCACGTGGCCCTGGCTCGCTCCTTGCCGCGAACGACAACGCGATCCGGGCGTCCAACAGCGTGAGTTACTTCTTGCCGCGCAACCTGGGCGGTTTTTACGGGCAGGTGATGTACGCGCTGCACGAGAACGTGAGGGCCAGTGAAACCGCCGGCAGTCCTTCCAAGCGCGGGCGCTACTACGGTGGGCGATTCGGGTATGCCAACGGCCCCCTCGATGTGGCAGTGGCCTATGGCGAGAGCACCGCCGCGGACACCACCACGGTCACGGCCGCAGGCGTCGCCACCGGCGCGCGCTTCTCGGAAAAGCTCAGAACGGTCAACCTGGGTGCTTCTTATGACTTTGGCGTTCTGAAGTTGATGGGCGAGTTGTCGCAAGTCCAGGACCGCGCGCTGACCACTACGCCGTTCCTGGGCACTGGCAGGCTCACCGTGACGGACAAGGACAAGTACAACGGCGCGATGATTGGCATGACCGTTCCGGTCGGTGCCGGTGCAATCAAGGCCTCCTACGCTCGCGTCAAATTCAAGAACGATCCCGGCACGCCTTCCCCACTCTTTGTGCAGGATCGCGATGCTTCGGTGGACAAGATTGCATTGGGCTACGTTCACAACCTGTCGAAGCGAACCGCGCTGTATGCGACGGTGGCCCGTTCGCGGATCAAGCATGGACAGAACAATCCGGCCATCATCGCGACGTCGCTCGGGGGCCCGGCGCACCTGTCGACAGGTGCGGGTGCGGTCGGTTTCGCTCCGCGCAGTGCGACAGGCTACGACTTCGGGTTACGGCATTCCTTCTGATTCGAAATCAGCGCAACCAAGGTTTCCTCCGGCACGAGCCGGAGGTTTTTTCGCTGGGGCCGGCGACACGCCCTTCGGACTTGCCGCGTACTTCTATGCGACCGATGTTCGCCGGATCTGGCGCGTGGCGGAGGCGCTTGGGTCGGGCATCGTCGGCATCAACGAAGGCGCATTGGCGGCCGAGGCCGCACCCTTCGGCGGCGTCACGGCCTCAGGCTACGGACGCGAGGGTTCGGTGCACGGAATCGACTGCTATTTGTATCGAGGATGTTACATTCTTGGTAGCAGCTCTTTAGTGACAGCGTCCGGCCCAACACAGCGGCGCACCTGGTTCAGGCAGTCCAACACCATGAGAAAACCAAAAGCTTACCTACATCCTGAGCCATCTCACAAAGAGGGCGGATTCAAATTCGATGGTGGACCGCTAGGATCCGCCGCCTCGCGAGCCGAAAAGCCTTCAAGGCGGACTCGCGGGCTTTTCACTGGAATCAACTCCTCAACGAAAGCTGTCGGCGCCGTGCCGGGCCCCGCGACTTTTCTGCGCATTGACCAAGAAAGCTCCTATGTTTGATAGAACCGATTTTGCTGCCGCGTTGCTCGTGCTGAGCTCCGTCGTACTCCCGGGTTGCGGTGGCGGAAATGCGGGAATTGCCGAGGCGGGAAACACCCCGGAGACCCCCGTTGTCACGGGAGGCACCCCGGTGGTCCCGGTTGTCGCGGGAGGCGCTTCGGTGGTCCCCGCTGTCGGGGGAGGCGCACCGGAGACTCCCGCCACCACGGGAGTCACTCCCGAAATCCCCGCTGCCCCCGGAGACACTCCGGTGGCCCGCGTCATCAAACATCCAGGCGCGGGGCTCACCCTCTCGGATCTTCAGACGCTCAAGGCGAACGTCGATCAGGGCAAGGAGCCGTGGACGTCCGCCTTCAATCAACTGGCGAACAGTCCCACGTCCAGGCTCAGCTACGCAGGGCGTGGTGGCCCTTTCGCGAAGGTGAGCCGCGCCCCCGACGAGAATCTCCATGCTTGGCGCAGCGACATGGTCGCGATCTCGGACCTCTCGCGGATGTGGTATTTCACCCAGAACGAGCAATACGCGGTGAATGCGCGCAAGTTGCTGCTTGGGTGGGCCACCACCCACGTTGAGTTCTCTGGTCGCGAGTCCATGCTTGATCTGGGCGACTACGCTTTCGCGTTCGTGGGCGGTGCGGAAATCCTGCGCAGCACCTATCCGGGCTGGACGGAGGCCGACACGGCGACGGTCAAGAAGTACTTCAAGAACGTGCTGATGCCGGCAGCGAATCCCTATGGCGAAAGCTCGTTCGGCGCCGCCAACAAGGGCACACTGGCCCTCGTCGCTCTCGGACTGATGGCGATCTACAACGACGACATCGAAACATTGGACAAGGTCGTCTACCAGGCCCGCACGCTCGCCCACATCGGACTGCGAAATTCCAATGACATCGGCATGCTCGGCGACTACCTCCGCGATCAGGGGCACGCCTATGGGCAGCTCGCGTCGCTGACCATGCTGGCCGAGGCGCTCTGGACCCAAGGCATCGACATTTATTCCGACTTTGACAACCGCCTGCTGGCGGCGGGTGAGTATTTCGCGCGGGTGAACGAGCTCGTTCCCACGACAGCCCTTCCTTTCGGCACCACCGATCGCTACTACACCTCCGACGTCACCAATCGCGGCTGGGACGGCGCCAACGGCGGCAGCGTGGCGCTCACTCAGCTTTATAACGCCTACGTTCTTCGCAAGGGTCTCCAGGCACCCTTCATCGCTCAAAGACGCCTCTGGACGCCCGTGGACGGCACCAGCTTCATGTTCCTCAAGGAGTCCGACACCTCGAAGGCGACGCCGCCGCCGGCGCTGCCCATTCCTTCGACCACCTCGATCACCTCGGGGTTCAGCAGTGCTGACATCGGGGGCGCCGCCCCGGCGAGCACGGCCACATACGCCAACGGCAAATGGACAGTTCAGGGAGCGGGTAACGATATCTTCTGGAGCACACAAGACGCTTGCCACTTCACCTACAAGGCCATCACCGGCAACAGCGCCATCATCGCGAAAGTCGAGTCGGTCGAGAACACCCATCCGGCCGCAGTGGCGGGCGTGATGATGCGAACAAGCCTGGAACAAGGCGCTCCCCGCGCCTGGATGGCCGTTGCGAGCAACGGCCAGGCCAAACAGAACATGCAGAAACTCGCGGTGTATGGTGGCTCGAACTATGGGACCAAGGCCTTCAACATCGCCAGCTCCACGGCCTCGTACTGGGTGAAGCTCGAGCGCATCGGGAACATCATCACCGGCTACGTTTCTCCCGATGGCACCAATTGGGCCGCCACCGATGTCGGCCGCATCGACGCGCCCGTTCCCGACACGATCTATGTCGGTTTGGTGGTCACCTCGGTCGCCAATGGCGTCCTGAACAGTTCCACCTTCAGCAACGTGCAGATCACCGGCGGCAACGGCGGTGCACCGAGCGTCATCCCCGAGCCGCCCGCCATGCTGCTGGCCTCGCCGGGCGATGGCGCCGTGCCGCTGCGCTGGCAGGCGTCCTTCGGGGCCACCGGCTACACCGTTCAGCGCTCCAAGTTCAGCGGGGGGCCCTCCGAGACGATCGCGTCGGGCGTCACAGGCAGCAGCTACACGGACAAGTCAGTGATCAATGGCACGACCTACTACTACACCGTCACGGCGACCAACTCCGCCGGAACGAGTGGCAGTTCTCCGGCGGACAGCGCCACGCCGTTTCATCCGATGGTGAACGTCGCCACCGATGGCATCGCAACCGACAGCGGGAACACGAGCGGCGCCATGAGGGCCTTCGACCAGAACACGGGGTCGGGATGGTTCTATAAGGGCACGACCGGCTGGCTGCGGTATGACCTCGGCCGCACGGAGCGCGTCCAGCGCTATACCATCCGCAGCGCCAGCGGCCTGGTCCCCCGCGATCCGAAGGACTGGCAATTCCAGGGCTCCAACGACGGTTCCACCTGGACAACGCTCGACACGCAAAGCGACCAGGCCTTTGCCCAACGCTTCGAGCTGAAGACCTACGCGATCGCGAATCCGGCCTCCTATCGCTACTACCGGCTCAACATCACAGCCAACAACGGCGACAGCACTTTCACGGATCTTTCCGAACTGGGGCTGTTGGCTTCCAGGCCGTAGTGGGCTCGATGCGCGATTGACGGGCGCTTAGCCGGTCAATCTGACCCGCAAGGCGGTCGGCGTCTCGCCAGGCAGTCGGGCCAGTGGCGCCGCTGTCCTGGGTGATTCCAGATCGAGCTGCACATCAAGCTCGGCAAACGCGTCGGGGCGTCAATACGTCAGTTGGGGTACCCGACCAAGAATGCATTGAAAGGCTGGCACCGGGAACAATTGCTCTCCGAGGTCGAAACCTCGACGCGATCGATCCGCCACATCCGATCCAGGGACTTATCACCGCTTTCGCCCGATGACCCTTCGCTGGCGCGGGCTACTACCCAAAAAGAGCCCCGATCTTCCGGGTGCGTTCTTCCTGATAGCGCGAATCGAGCAGCGACATGCCGTGCTATCGCTGATCTGGTTTGCGGTTTGTGCTAACATGTACACATCCACTCATCGGACTCACCAATGTCTACGACCATGACTGTTCGTCTTGAAGACGAAGTAAAGGATCGCCTCGATGTTCTAGCCGCGTCCACGCAGCGCAGCAAATCGTTTCTTGCGGCCGAGGCCATC
>NZ_JBPJZO010000021.1:0-25048 GCF_051216545.1 Variovorax nitratireducens | reverse complement strand
TCCCACATCAGCGCCTTCTGGCTTTCCGAATAGTAGATCCGTGGCCGCCTTTTCATCTGCAACACTCCTTCCGCCTACGCGGTGGTTAGTGTGTTGCAGCGACCGGTTGAATCCGCCGCCAGCACCAGTCATTCGCCACGAGAGCTTGATTCGCAGCCATGCCCGCTCCTGAGAACGTAATCCCCGAAGAAAAGCCTGGGCTGCCGTGCCCCTGCTGCGGGTGCCTCACGCTCGCAGAGCGCGGTGGCTATGAAATTTGCCCTGTCTGTTTCTGGGAAGACGACGGGCAAGACGAAGTTGATGCGTTGACGGTCCGGAGCGGTCCGAACGGCATGGTTAGCTTGGCTCAAGCCCGAGCTAATTTCAGGACATTGGGCGCATGCGACGAGCAAAATATTAAAAATGTGCGCAACCCATACCGCTTCGAGCTGCCATGACGCCAAGCGGCCAGGAGAGGACGATCGAGGCAGGCAACACCATGAGCAAGGAAGCAAGAAGGGCCGAGCTCCTGGCCCGCGCTACCGCCACCCCGCCGGATCCCGGTCGGGAGTTTGACTCTGCCCGTATGGTCCGAATGCCCGATTGCCAGTCGATCGTTGAGGTGCTTCGTTGCATCAGGTACGGAGGGCCAGAATGGGCCCATCGTTGGATCACTTTATGGATTCCCGGGCAGCAAAATGCATGGGTGCTGGTGTACCCGCTTCAGGATGAGAGTCACCCGTACTTGGACTTCATGTACACCCGACGAGAATCGCCTCAGGAGACCCTTTCCGCGCTGCTAGAAAAGCATCCACAGTGCACGGTCTTCGATTGGTCACCCGGCCGCTTGGCCTGCATTCAGACCACTGATGTGGATGTTGAGACACTAGCCCAAATCATCCAAGACGTCGCTGAAGCTGTGTGGGGCGAGCACGCCACGATAGTTGACGCGTCGTATGAAGAAATGGGGAGAGCTTGAAAACGCGGACCACGGCTGAGGTCGGCCAGAACCAATGGGATGGACGCCCCCACCCGAACCGGCATCGATGTGCCAAAGTGGAAGTGTCACCAACCACTTGAACCGAGAGGGGCGTCCACCATGAAGATTACGACTGTTGGCATCGACCTGGCAAAGAACGTGTTCCAGGTTCACGCAGTGGACGAGCACGGCAAGGTCGCGTTGCGCAAGCAACTGCGGCGCGACCAGATGACCGCGTTCTTCGTAAACCTCCCGCCGTGCCTCATCGGCATTGAGGCATGTGGCAGCGCCCATCATTGGGCGCGCACCCTGGAGGGCTTCGGCCACACGGTGCGCTTGATGTCACCCCAGTTCGTCAAGCCCTACGTGAAGAGCAACAAGAACGACGTAGCCGATGCCGAGGCCATTTGCGAGGCCGTCACCAGGCCTAACATGCGATTCGTTCCGGTGAAGAGCGTCGAGCAGCAGGCTGTGCTGTCGCTGCATCGAGCGCGCCAGGGCTTTGTCATAGCCCGCACGGCGCAGGCCAACCAGATTCGCAGCCTGCTCGGCGAGTTCGGCCTGGTCATCCCGAAGGGCATCTGCCACGTCGCCAAGCAAGTCCCCGAGCTGCTTGAAGACGCGAGCAACCAGCTGCCCGGAACGTTCCGCCGACTCATCGCGCGCCTGACCGAGCACCTCAAGGAGCTGGACAAGCTGGTCGACGAGTTCGAAGACCAAATCAAGGCGTGGCATCGCAGCAGCGAGCTCAGCCTCCGGCTCGAGAAGATTCCTGGCATCGGGGCGCTGGGAGCGAGTGCCTTGGTGGCCTCCATTGCGGATGCGAACAGCTTCGACAACGGGCGGCAACTCTCTGCCTGGCTCGGCCTCGTGCCGAGACAGCATTCGAGCGGAGGCAAGCCAACGCTGCTGGGCATCAGCAAGCGCGGGGACGTGTACCTGCGCACCTTGCTGATTCACGGCGCGCGCTCGGCCATCGTTGCGGCGCAACGCAAGACTGTGAACACCAACGTGTGGCTGGCGAGCCTGCTGAACCGACGACATCCGAACGTGGCTGCGGTGGCACTGGCCAACAAGAACGTGCGAACGGTCTGGGCGCTGCTGGTCCACGGGCGGGAATTCCGACCTAACTACGTGCCGCCGCAGCTCGCTGCGTAGCCGACCCAACCCATCAACACAGAAGGCAGGAGACTGAACCACCGATTGCTCAGGCAATCACGCAGTGATGGCAAGACAGGTAAGACCGTGGTTGGCGAAGCCCAGAATGTCCGAAGCACTTGGAGTGCGGAGAACCGATAGAGGAGCCGACCAGCAAACCCCATCAGGGACAGCGGCGAAAAGCCCAGCGAAAGTCCGAATGTACGGGTGCAATCGAACCGCCGTGTCATCATCAACTGATTGCTTGGCAAACCGGGGGCGTCCATGTACGGACCTTCGTCGTCGCCGTCCAGTTCGTTAGTAGGTGAACTGCACCGAGTACTTCCAGTCGCCGTCTTGCTCCTGGCCGACGGAGTACGACGCGGAGCGCCAAATGGCTGTGCGAGCCTCTACGCGCCCGCCGACCGGCCGACACGCCGGCGACGCACACTACACCGCTTACGATTGAGCCAGGAAACGAAGATCCACTCTGGAGACAAAAAGCTGTTGACCGATACCACGTTACCCGTTCGCAGTCGCGACAACTTTTACGAGACCATCGAAAGCTGCTTTACAACGTTCGACGTGCAAATCGCCGAATGTAAGGAGGAAGCTTTTCGGCGAGCCTTCACCTGTTCCGCAGCGGCAAAACAAAAAAAGGTCGTCTACCTCTTTCGGTCCGCGAAAAAGGTAAACCGGTTGGTCGAAGCGAGCGATATTCTTTACATTGGTCAAACGGGTACAACTTTCCAGCGTCGCTATGAACAGTGGGCTGGGAAGCACGCCACCATCAAACGCAACGCCCACACGATCGAACTGTATGGACCCATTCGCCTCTCCGTTTGTGATGACTACTCAGTCTTTGGAAAAACGTTGCTTGAGGCAGAAAATCAACTGCTCTGGTGGTACTACCAAAACCATTTTGAGTATCCGCCGTTCAACTACACAAGGGCAAGAGATCCGAAGAAGAAACTCCCTGTAGATCTCGCCGCTCCGGCCGCGGTTGTTCCGTAGGACGTTTCATGCGCGACCCCGCTCGAATCCCCGAAATGCTCGAACTGCTTGGCGAACTCTGGAAACGCTTTCCGGATCAGCGTCTTGGGCAGCTTGTTTTCAACGCCGTTCGGACTCAATATCCCCCAATCGAGGATGTGTTCGACATCGAAGACAACAGCCTGAAGGAAGGGATCGCGCGCCTTTTGGGGGAAGATGGGCCCGAGAATTAGGGCACACTGAGCCCGTTCAAGACGATGGACCGTCGGGGTGCAGTCGGCCAAATGCGGACCTTCCCACATCCGACAGAAAGTGGCCGCAGCAGCGACCGTTTCTCAACCTAATCTCTCCGCGTCTTCCATGTCAATTTCTGTCCAAGACATCGCGCGCAACGACGAACTGCGTCAGGCCGTCGAGGCCGCTTTCGATTTCCGGCTCTTGGAGGACGGCGAGATTGATGACGACTGGTTCCACATCGAAGCGGTAGAACAATTCGTCGCTGTGGCTCACGAGGGCGCGGGAGGGCGGTTTCTTGTGGGCCAGGCCAGTGGGGCCGTGCTCTACATCTCGTCCGAAGGTCAGGCAGGCGTAGTTGCGGCGTCGTTGGAAGAATTACTGGGCCTGATGGCAACGCATCCCTATTGGCAAGACCTGTTGAAGTTCTCGGGTGGCGGCAGGTTGGCCGAGATGCATCGCTGCGTGGCACTTCTGAATGCCGATGCACCGGACCTTTTGCCGGACACCGAGGATGCCGCGCGTGTCCTGGGCCGCATGGTGACGCTGCCTTCTTCGGATGTAGCGGTCGAGCTTCTGCACCGCGCAGTGGCGAACCTCAGCACCCCGGTATGCGTGACCTCGCCTGAGGGCGACGCCTTTGAAGGTCTCTTCAACAAGTTCACTGGCGAGCATCTTCTGCGGTACGCGCAACCACGGGGCGCGTAAGACATGGACGCAGCACACTTCGTCAAGAACTGGAGCGACCTCAAGTCAGAACTGCTCGGGGCGTTCATGGGTGACCACGGGCATTCAGAAGTGGCTAGCACGGTCGAGGCAATGGGCCTGACCGCTACACAGATGACCCAGCTTCGCGACGTCCTCGATGTGGCTCTGCGGGACACGATGTACACACTGCTGCTCGGGTTGGACGGCGCTGCAAGCATCGGTCGAGACCAGCAGACCTTCAGAATTCATGACGAGGACGGAAACGTCCTCTCCACGGGCGGCCAGCTTGAGGAAGAAGCCTGGAAAGTTTTCCACGGCGCCGCATGAGCGTTGAATTCGTACCAGTGGACTTCAGGACACGGCCAACACCAGACATTGAGACCAGCCGCCCAATTTGAAGGAAAACGATGGGATACGACCTGAGCTTGTGCACGGTGAGCGATGAGCAGTTGGAGCACCTTCGAGCAAATCCCGGGCACACGCGCGATTTCGTCGAAGGTCGGCGGCCGAAGACCACCACGACTGAAAAGGTCGGGTCCTGGTTCTCAAAGCGCGAGGTCGTGACGGAGGTCGACGTCGAAGTCGGATGCGCCTGGGCAGAATCGGAGGCCGCGTGCACGATGCTGTACTCGAGGGGCGGGCTCTATTTCATCCTCAACGGAACTACCTCCGAGCTCGACCGCGTCACCAACTTTCCGAATGTGGGCGGCCGCTACCGGGGAGAGATGTTGGGGCTGGCGGTCGAACTTGGCGAGGTGGGGGTTGGGCATGCCCACGCCTTTCGAGCGGTGGAGGTAGTTGAGCTCCGGGCGGCACTGCGTGACTTGGACCTGCCCACAGTGGAAGAACGGGCACGGGCCTATGCTTTGGAGACGGGGAGTGATGAGGACGAACTTGCGCAGGAGGCACAGGCTGACATCAAGTCTCTGCGCGACTTCCTCGACCGAGCTTGCGCCGCAAACCTCGGGATGATGTGGTTCTGGGGCTAGAGCGGCTCACGGCCAAGACCGGACATTGCCACCGCCTTCCCAATCTGATGAAAAACGAACTGTCAGTTGACCCCAGCGGCTTTGTCGGCCACTGGGTTCTTTGCCGTTGGAACGCGGATGCTGGCCAAGGCGGTCCTCATCCCGCCGACGTCCAGAAAATCGCATCTGCAGGTGGCTGCACCGCACTTTGCGTGGGAGTCGAGGAAGGCTATCTGGTCGTGTCACTCGACGGGCAGCGCGTTCGCTTGATGCCCTTTTCCACCGTCCGCTTAGCCACTCCGCCGCTCTATGTCAGAGGCTCCAAGGTTAGCGTTCGGACCTCATCAATTCAGGGGGCGACCATGGCCGTGGTTGGCGTGACGTGGCACTTCAAAGACCAGACCTACGTCTACTGGTTGGAAGGCACCAGCAAACGCTACGCTGAGGCCGAACTGGACCGCGTCGAAACTTGACGGCTGCCGGCCAGAAGCGGCTGTTCGCCCACACGGTTCCAATTGCTTGGAAGCCGACGTTTCGCGGTGCGTCCAACACGTTTGGCCGCACCCCGCGATGAAGCGGGTGCACACAATCTCCTGGCCATGAATAATCGGCACGAACCGGATTTTCGGCCAACTGCAGATTTCAGCCATAGAAGGAACGAACCAATGACAGCATCGTCACCGGAGCAAGAGGTGTGGGAACTCGAGCTCGCATCCTGGAACCACCTGAGAGCTGGGGATCTCGATGCCTACATGTCGTTGTTTCATGAAGACGCAGTTGGCTGGCCGAACAACCAGGCGAGACCGCTCGATAAAAGTGGGCTCAGAGAGCTGAACGCTCGCATTCTTTCGATGATCCAATCGAATGCTGGTGCGCATGAGCTTCGACAGTTGTCAGTTCACGCCTTCGAAGGCATTGTCATCGCCCACTTCGAGGTACTTGGACAGGCTGTCACCAGAACTGGGCAGGAATTCTCGGTTCACGAGCGCTTCACTCACACCTGGATGCGAAATGCCGACGGATGGAAAATCATCGGAGGGATGAGCGCGCCGGTTGTGGCGAAGTCTTAGACCGCCGGTGTCGGCCAAAAGCAGACATCCAGGAGTTGACTTGGACACACAGAACTTGATTCTCGCGGCTCTATTCTTGGTGTCGCTGCTTGCCGGTGTCGGCTACGTCACGTTGGGGCTCAGGGCGAGCGACTATCTGAAGGATCCCACTTCAGGCCATGGGGTCGGCTGGCTGTTCTGGTGGTCGTTCGCAACTGATCAGTACAACGACGAGGGCAAGAAACTATGCCGCGGCGCGCAGGGACTGGCGCTGTTCATCATCGGCTTGACCGTGGGCTGGAATTGGTTGCTTCTTCGCGGTCAGTAGACTGCTGCCGGCCAGAGGCAGACGTTGAAAAATGAAGCCAAACATGACCTACCGAGTTGAGCAGGACTCGTCGCGTAGCCAGCCTTTCGACGGCTACGGCTACTTCATCTTCAAGGGCGGCAAGTTGGTCGCTCGATACTGGCACGACCACCGGGGTGAGGAACACGAAGTCAGGTTCGTGGATGGCGGCTCGCGCTCTTGGCCGGTGGGCCGCATGACCGAGTTCCTCGAAGGCGGCGGTCCCGAGCCACTGATGCTCTCGGCCCGAGCGATCGCTTATCTCGACGCCAACGTAGGATAGATTTCAACTCGATTGATCGGCAGCCAACGGCCAGGAGCGGACATCCGGCGATGCGGCAGCATTCCGCCGCCGGGCTTTCGTAGCGACGCACCCCAACTGGGAACGGAAACAATCGATTCATGCTTGTCTTTGGTCTTCTTATGGCGTCGCTATTCTTCGCTGTCCTTGCCCTCGATGCCTATCAGTTTGAGGCGTCTTCTCGTTTCAGGGCCTTCGCGGTGCCGATGGAAAGAATGGGGCGGGCAGTCGGCGTTGACCCCCTCTCAACGCTGCAGCAGGACCAAGCGCAGACGAACAGGTTTACCGCCGTCGGTGGAATTCCGGGCCTGTTCTGGGTGTTCGTTGCTCTAGCCGCCGGATTCTTCGCGGCCGCGGCGTGGAGCTTCTTCTGAGTTCGGCCACAAGCGGACGGTTGCTGCCGCGGTTCGAAAGCGGACGTTCAAGAGCGGATTCCGAAGCGCGTGCGCACTGACTGCGCGGCGAGCAACAATCGGCCAGGATCAAAATTCTTGCGCATCTTCTGACCGTGACCACCCTCGACTTTCTCCTATCGGCGGCCGGATTCGTTCTTCTCGCCTTTTTTGGCGAGGGCGTCATGTTGTTTCTCGGTGGCCTCGTCTTCGCAGTCCTCACGCTTGGCGCAGTTCAGTTTCCGGGGGCGCAAGACCAGGACCTTCATTTCCCGTGGCACGGCTTTGCCCGCAACCGCGCGGGGCGTTTCGTCGTAGAGCCGCAGGTTGCGGGTGCGCTTGGCATGGTTGTTGCAATTTCCGTGTTGGTGATCTTCATTTGCTGGCGTGCAGGGCTATTCGCGTCCGCCTAGCGCGGGCGACCGAATGCGGCCAGAACAGGACGTTCCGGTTGGACCTTCAATGAATCCTTGCACTTCTCAACTCCGTACTTGAGGGACCAACGGTAATGGGGACACTTTATGAGCTACCAGACGCCTCGGAGCCCGCATTTGCGCGAGCGCTAACCAAGAGCGATTGGTATGAAGAGATGCAGGCCGCTGGTGCGGAGGCGGCCCGTCTATTGGATGCACAAGACTCCCTTCCACCATGGGAGCACTCGCTGTCAATGGCAGACATCACCAGTCCGGTTGCCAATCTATTCGTCGGTGACATGGGCAGTGAAGAGGACGATACCGGCGATCCTCGTGTTGTGTTTCATCGCCATGCATCGGTTCAGGCTATCGCTGCAGACCTACGCAGCCTCGGGCCAACGTTCTTTGTGGGTTTGCTCACAGCGCACGGGCATGCACCAGACAAATGGCTCTATCAACCGTTGCTCGAATTCTTTGACGCCGCTGCAGCCAACAATTCGGCAATTGCCATACTTTGGGACTACTGAATCGAGCGACCGCCATCGTGAGGATTCGATTGGGCTCGACTGCAACTACTCGGGGGCATGTGGCAGGATGCGACCAAACCCGGACATTGACCCAACACCTCCGCATGAGATGAAAAAGCTATTTCTGATCGGCGCCAGCGCGCTGCTTGCCTCGATTTCAATCTTCAGCGCCGAGCACGAGATGGACACTTGTTCGTTGACCAAGCCTCCCGCAGGTTCGCGGGTCCGAGCAACGCATGCAGGGGACCTCACGACGTTCCCGGCGTCTGTCCCCCCGCGCTACACCGGATGTAGGGTGACATGGCTTGAGAATGGTCACCGCCTCGCCACGGTACGGTTTGACTTGGGCCGCGTTCGTTCGGTGGAACTGCAGGAGCCTGACATGCCTGAAGCGAAATGTGTTTTCAGCACCAACGGGGCATTGGAGCAAGGTCCGGCAGACGCATGCGCGAACCGCGATGCATGGAACAAGTAGCTTGCGCGAAGCGCGTGCACACCCTCTCGCCATGAGGCAGCATGCGGCCACAACCGGACCTTCGCCGGGCGCCTCCAGTCAACACCAAATTCCAAGTATGAGCAGCATCGGTGTCATCGTTCGTGCATCGCAGGATATTGAAGAGCTTGGCGCGGACTGGCTGCCGCAGCCGTTGGGCACCCGGCCTCATGTCCACTCCGTCATCTACGAGCTGACTGGGGTCACGACAAGGACTCAGAGGTTCGACCTGCATTCGCAAGGTATCGCCTTGGAGCTTGAAGTCGGCGATGACGAGCCACCAATGTCCATCACTGCAACAGGCGTTTTCGACGAGGCGGCTGTTGCGGTGCTGAGGAAGCTATGCGCGGGTCTGTCCGCCCGGTTTTACGACAGCGAGGACGGCCGATTCATAATTTGAGCAACTGCCGCGTTCGGCCAATTGCCGACTTTCGGTCTCGTCTCCCGTGCGCGGAGCGCGCGCATGCAATAGGGGTTTCTCGATGAACTTTGGCATCTTGGTATTCGATGACGTGGAGGAACTGGACTTTATAGGGCCCTGGGAGATGCTCACCATGTGGAGCAAGGTCGCAGATGGCCCGAGCCAATGTCTGGTCGTAGCGCAGTCCTCCGGACCCGTGAGGTGCGCCAAGGGCCTGTCCGTCAATCCGCACTTCTCCTTCGCCGACTGCCCGCGCCTCGACTATCTGCTGGTTCCCGGCGGGCAAGGCACACGCAAGGAGGTGGGCAACCGAGCACTGCTCGAGTTCGTCTCGGCTCAAGCAGGGACATGCAAGGCTGTGCTGTCTGTATGCACCGGCTCGTTCGTTCTCCACGCGGCAGGCCTTCTATCCGGCAAGAAGGCGACAACTCACTGGGCCCAACTTGAGCGGTTGCGAGCGCTTGGCGACGTAACGGTTGTCGAGGAGCGATACGTCCGAGATGGAAACGTTTGGTCGTCTTCCGGGGTGTCGGCAGGTATCGACCTCATGCTTGCGTTCATCGCCAGCGAAGCTGGCGACCAGGCTGCTGGAAAGGTGCAGTTCTCCGCGGAATACTATCCGTCAACCGTTCGATACGGAGGCTACGAGACCCATGCTCAAGCGCCCGCTTACCTCCGGTCGGTGGCTTGAATCGGCCAAGAGCAGACCTCTTGATCAGGCAGACCAAACGATGGTTCTTTACCTACTGTTCCTGTTACCCCTGCTACTGGCGGCGATCCTTCAACTGCTTGGCCATACCAACGTCGCGTTCGTTTGGACTGCGGTGTCGGTCTTCTGCTTGTCCACAATGCTTTTTGTCCTGCAGTCCAGAAGATTGAAACGGACTCGGCGGCTTGATACACAACAGATCGGACGATGGAGTGTCATAGGCTCCGTAGTCGCCACACCGCTCTGCGCAATTTTTCTGCGGTGGCTCGGCATCGAGTCGGAGGACTTGTACACCTACGGCTGCGGAACGCTAACCGGTTTGTCAACCTCGCTCGCCGTCCTCCTCGCACTACATCAGATGGGCTGGATCGATACTGAGCCTGAGCAGTCTGAATGACGGCTTACGGGCGGCACGTACAGCCGCTTGGGGCCCTAAGCGGCTGTACGTCTTTCTCCGAAGCCGACTTTCATGGAGTGAGTGGCGGCCCTGAATCCCTCATGAATTCGTCATACTCTTCGAGCGTCAGGAGCGCCTGTTTGTAGCGAGACAGGCGCTCCATGCAGTCGGGGAGGACGAGCGTGGAACTGCTTCCTTTCATCGCCTCGATTGCATAGAACGTCTGCTGGATTCGTTCGTCGAGCCACGTCCGGAGCGACGCGAGTTCATTCATTGCCGGGCTTCCTCTCTTCGGGCTATGACTTGTTATGGCCGACGGTGGCTACCCAGATGACGCACTCGGTCAGGCCTTTCGTTTAGGAAATCCAAGCCATCTTCTCAGACGTGGCCACTCCCTCGGAATCAAACTGAACCTCAAAGCCCGCGCCATAGCGGGCTGCCCATCCATACTGAATTCTTGCTATGCGCCTCTGTGCGTCGATGCAGAACGCCGCATATGGAACGCCGGACAAAGTGCTCGCAGAGGTATCGACCCATTTGCCTTCGTGCAGCAGCCAAGACCTCGAAGGAACTGTGCGAAAAGGAAATCCGATGTCATCCACATCGAAGGTATCGAAAAGCGCCACTGGTATCGGGCCGTTGTCGAAGGACGGACCGGCAACGGCGCGCGCATGCTGTATCCACGCTTGAACATGTTGCAGCATCGTCATTTCGGAGTGCTCTCGGGGGCCATGGTCGGGATTCTGCCTTGGCGCCGAACGGCCGCTCATGGCCGGTTTCCGCCAGCGCCTAGCCATCAGCGCTGCGGTCGGCGCCTTGCTTTTTCTTCTCGCCTCGAAAGGCGCCTCATGCTCCGCTCCCGCGCCAGATCCGCAGCCGAGGGGCGGGTGAAGTAGCGCCACAGCGCGCCCACAACGGCCAAAGCGAGCATACCGAGGAGGAAGTACGCCACGAACTCTGTCAGCCACGGGAATGGATCCTCGCCATCGCTGCCGCCCCCGCCACGTCTGCGGGCATGAACTGAGGTTGCTACAACGCTCGCAGCCGCCATCAAGCTCAAGGCGACGATTCGAGAAATGTTAATGCGGATGGGATGCATTGAAGAGGCGAGCCGAAGATCCGGTCTTGGCCGACTGTAGCCGGTCGCAGCCTCGGGCTCTCCTGGCCGTCTCACACTTCGCCTGGCTTCCAGTCCGGGCTGTAACCGCCAAGCGCCGGGTGGTACATCTCGTCCCCGTCATGCTGAGTGAACTCGACGTTGAGTCGATTCTCCTGCAGGCCGAGAATGTCAGCGCAGTGCTGGCAGAGGGCCTTTGCTACTTGCATTCGCAGCTCGGCAGGCCGGCCTCTGCGGATGTCCAACATAAGCATTGAGACGGGAGCCGGCTCGCCCCCCATCTCTGGAATGCGCCACACCCCGCCCTCGCCCAGTTCACGGATGGCGACGCTGATTCGCCGAATGTCCACGGACATCATGCGCGCGTAGGTATCACTCATCGCCGCGGCCAACCGCTTCTTGTCGCCTACGGAATAGCTGCTGGTCACGTCTAGCTGAAGGTACGGCATAAGACTCGATTGGACGAAATGAGCGAAGGTCCGGTTGTGGCCGCATTCTGCCTTCGCGACGGCCAACGCATCCTTCAGGACGCCTTCTGTTCAAGCAGTTCCTTCAACGCCGCGAGGTCTCGGCGGACATGCGCGATGTCTGCGTCAAAGTTTTCCTGGCTAACGCCACCCGGTCGAAGGACGACAAAGGTCAGAAGGCTGCCCTCTCCACAGGGCGTAACACGAAACGCGTTGTGAACGCTGATGCCATTTGGAAGCGTGACTTCGTGGTCGAGAACGCCGAATGAATTGGCGGCAACCATCTCCACTTTGACCTGGCCCATCGGCGAGTCGGCAAACCATTTGCCATCACGCTGATTGATGCCCTTGGCTAGGCCAGACGCCCACAGCGGCAACTTGTCCATTTGACTGGCGAAGGCGTAGACGAACTCCGCCGAGACATCGACCGTCTGGCTAACCACTACTGCCTCGTGCGATGTCGTCACACCATACCTTTCGTCTGTTTAAACAATGGTCCGCTCATTGGTGGTCGCGGGCGCCTCTGGCCGTAGGACCGCTTATGGCCGCATTCTGAACTAGCTATAGCAGCTGAATGTCCAGACCTGGCAGGAGAGACACTTCGCGCAGTCGCTGGTGGGCAAAGCCATCCCACACGATGGGCTGTTGGCATTTCGCGTGCATATAGTGGTGGGTAAACACTTCCAGGTAGGCCTCCAGCGTTTGTTCGGCAACGCGTTCGCCCGCGAGGCTCATGCACAAGGCGGCCACCTCGCTGGTGCAGAAGTGGTCGGCGCGCCCGGAGTTGCGCAGCTTGTATTGCGATGTCTGGTTGGGCTCCAGGCTCAACACCGGCAGTCGGTCCAGGTAAGGGCTTCTTCGGAACATCTTGCGCGCCTCGGACCAGGTTCCATCTAGAAGGATGAAGAGCGGGCGCTTCTGCGGGGCCTCATCCCGGAGGCTGTCGGTTGGTTGAACGGTGCGCACCACCCGCTCGGGCGCTGCGTACTGGCCTGGGAACACTACGTAGGGTTGCCATTGCGGGTCACGCAACAAGGCCAGGAGGTCCGGGTCGGTTTCGGTGCGCGTCCAACCGAAGGCGAAGGTATCGGTCACCACATCGGCGACCAACCAGCCCGTGTTGCTGGGTTTGAGCGGCTCGATGTCCGCCATGAGCAAACACACCCCTGAGCGCGTGGTCAAAGAAGGCCGCAAGGTACACATGCAATGGCTGGGCACCAGCCGGCAGTTTACGCAGCGCTCGCGCTTGAAACCACCACGGGCGAGAAAGGGTTTGGCGCTGCGCGCCAGGCGGGAGGAGCGCAGGTGGGAGACTGCATGGGGCATGCGGAGATTCTCGGGCATGCGCGTATTGAGGCCATTCGCGGAATCTCTGGACTGCAAGCGGTCCGAAACCGAAACAGACATCGTTGCGCGGGCGCCCGCGAACGTCGGCTATCCGGCGAATTCTGCAGCGCGGCCGAACGCCCGGTTCTGGCCGATTGTTGTCGGATGGAGTTCGCTACCGAGTATCCCCGGCCGTGGCGTCGTCTTCGCCCAGAGGACGGATGCTGAGCGTTGCGCCGTTTTGATCTGCCGAGGGAGCGCTGGCGGAGATTGCAAACGAACGACCGCCGTACGCCACGGTGCGCTCCTCGGCGGCGTCTACCGCGCCAGGATTGAACAATGCTTCAATTCGCGAGAAAACGGCAGCGTAAAACTCACCGGGCACCTCAAACAATGGCGTCCCTCTGGCGTCCGGGCCCGCATACACGCACGAGCTCGTCGCTGGCGTCGGCGATGGCAAGAACAACTTGCGATGCCCAGCAATCGCTGATTCCTGCAAGAGCTTTCCGGTGATGCGCGTCACATACCCGCCGGTGCGCCCTGGATAGGTCAGGTCTTCCAACCGCGGGGGCTTTTCAGTCGAGGCATCGGTTGCGCGATTCACAGGGTCTCCTGAGCAATTTGGGAGCCGGCGTCGAACGTCCGGTGTTGGCCGACTGTAGCCGGTTGAGCGAGTGGAGCAATGGGCCCATAACGGCTGCACGCTCCGCTCCAGAGCAGCCGTTCATCAGCGAACTTCCCGCCTGACCGAAGTCGCTTCCGACCCGTCGCTCCGGGCGCTCAGGCCTTCAATCACGACCGATGGAAACGCAGGGCATCTTCCTTATAGAAATCCGCGGCGCGCCTCGGCCAGTGGGATTCTCCGGCCGTCGGAAAGCAAGAATGAAGAGCCTGCCTCAATCCTGCCAAGCACTACGCCGAGTAACTTGGCCCCTTCCGCAATCTGAGTCCGCCACCCGTCTACGTCACCACGGTACTTGATGGCATGGAAGAGCTGTCCGTCAGGCAGCGCCAGCGTGTGTTTGGTCGCCAGCACCGCGCCCGTCTTCGCCCTGAGAGGAACGACATGGGTGATGAGGCGCTGCATCTGGTCTCCAAGCTCAGCTTCCGGGTCATCTGCAAAATACACCACTTCCTCACCAGGAGCGGGTACTAGGCCGGGCAAACCTTGTTCATGCAGCGACTCAATCTTTCCTCCAAGGATTTTCTCCAGTTCTTGTCGAGAACTACCCATAGGACGCTGCCTCCTCTTGTTCGAACATGAAAAACAGACCCTGAGGTCTTCGGACCCCGGAATCGCCTTTAGTGCCTGCGCAAACCGACTTTCGCCGTGCCGCCGAAGGACCGCAATTGGCCGACTGTAGCCGTCGGGCCTGGGCGCGCTTCGGGCCGTTTCCGGCTCACTGAGGTTGATTCCAGGCCCCATACGTTGCAAGGAAGTGCGCTTCAAATTCTGGTGGACCGGTGACCTCCCAATACGAGGAATCCACCGCCAGAAGTTCGAACAAGCTCTGTCCTTGTCCGAATCCGGAAAATTGCCCGTCGATAGTCTGATAGATGCCGCGATACAGGGTACGAAACTCGGCGTCTGAAAGGCTGAGGCCCGAGAACGACGCTTCCTCAATGCTCAACGCATTCAACCCCAAACAGCGCTCGACAGAAATTTGCCACTGGTCGGGGCGAAAAAATCGGTCGACGTCATCAAGGAAGGAGGAAATGTCGAACAGTTGCCCCGCCTCGCCATGCTGTCTCACTCTGACCATCGAAAGATTCCTTCGAGTTTTCTCATCTGAAGCCCTTCGGAAGACCTGTAAAGGGGCGGGACGAACGTCGGCTTCTAGCCGATCTGTGTCCTTGGAAGGTCACCGCAGTCCGAACATGACATCGGAGCGCAGCGCGTACTTGATGCCCTTCAGGACCTCGGCACCTTCGTGTATCAGGCCGTGCTCAAAGACTAACGCTTGCCCCAAGTTGCCAGTGACCTTTGCACCTTCAAAGCGAGTCGCGCCCCCCTCGTATCCAGAGTTCAGATAGACCATGAATGTCAGGAGGCTGATGTCCCCGTTCGGCCGATGAAACGGTGCGTCTGAGTGCCATTTGAAGCGCTGACCCGGGCTGTAGCGGTACAGGCGAAAGCGTTCGTTTAGACCGACCGCCGTGCGCCCGTTCATCACGGCGGGAATCAGGCCTCGGGCCCGCAACCAGAGAGATTCTGAGAGTGTCGAATCATCAAAGACGTAGCGGTCGTTGTCTCGTGTCGCAGTGTCCACCTGGGTGCCGCGAGCCGTGATGATGGGAGCCGCCTCGAAGCCGCTTTTTTCACCCCGCTGAACAAGCGCTTCGCATTCGGCCGGTGCGACCAATCGGTCGATTACGAAAATCCCTTTGGCGACATCGATTCGGTTCATGCGAGACGTCATGGTTGAAGAGCATGCGAATCCTGCCACAAAGGCGGATGACCGCTTCTGGCCGACTGTAGCCTGTCGGCTACCAGGAGCTTTGGGCCCATTGTCGACCTTGAGTGTCTCGTCATAGCAGACGTTCAGCGCGGGTCGCCCATTGGGTAGCGCCGCTCTCAGAGATGCCTCTGCTTGTTACGCTCTGGTAAATTCGATGGCGGCAGCGACCCGTGACCATCGCCGAGGCAAATAGTGACCATTCACCCTGGATTCCGTATTCCTACACTCGTCCGATTCGCGAGCCTCGCAATACTGGTGCTCGTCATAGCGACTCATGTTCGTGCCGAACAATACGTCTTAGCGGGTAGGTCGATTGAGCTACCCTCGCCTCAGGGCTATTGCAAGATTGGTGAAACTGCAGGGGAGAAAGAATTTATTGAACTGACAGCCAAGGGCACCGGGCCGTCGAGCAGAATTCTGGGGGTATTTTTAAAGTGCGAAGAGGTGGCGAAGTGGAGGAAATACGCGTCCTCTGAGTCGGTGAGTGCTTCTGACTGGGTGGTGTCGGCGGTGATGCTTGACCGAGATGGCCAACTGCGACCCATGGAGGGCGCGAGTCGTTCAGAGTTTGTTCGCCTACTTGGCGGAGCAGTATCTAAAGACCCAAGCATCTTCTCACGCACGGCTGCTGAAGCGCAGGCCACACTCAACAATTTGGTGAGCGGAGCAGACTTCAAGATGGTTGGCGCCCAAGTTCTGAAGGCGGACAACGACGCTCTCTACTTCATTATTGGCACTGAAGTACGCGCCGACAACGGTGAGAACCGCCGCTTGATTGGCATATCTGCGAACACCCTCATCAAGGGCGTTCGCATCGTTTACGCCAACTATCGCCAAGTGCGCCACCCGCAGGACGGCAACGCGCTCTTTGGGAACACGAGCGCGATGGTTCACGCGGCTGTGCAAGCAAACCCCTAAGAAAAGTCTGCTCGGCGCAGCACACCCCTCGCGGTCGCATTCATTGACAGTTCGGGCTCAGCCCCATGACAACTCCTAGCCGGGTCCTGCCCATGCCTTATGGCTACCCGGGGGGGGTGGTCTATCGGGACACCACCAGACCTCGGTTCTCTCGGGGAGTTCAGAGCTTGGGGCACTTTCCCATCTGTTTCAACCGCTCTAGCGCTGCCCTATCCGCGTTGGCAAAGTGCGCACACATGAGCTCTTCTCCATACGCCCGGCGAGCCGCTCTCGCTTCATCGGACTCAATTGCGGCGAGAGTTCGGCTGAGTACCGTAGACGTGACGAATCGGTCAACTGCTGGCTTGAGTCGAGCAGGAATTTGCTTCTCAACTGCAGCGATTTCCGACCGGGTAGTTCCCACACGAAATATTGCCTGTACTGTTCGCCCAGCCTCGCTGCTAGTGAAGCCAACCAACTCCTGGACCTCGCCTGGCGCTAGGCGTCGGTCAAGAGCTTCGCCGATGAGTTCCTCATATGTACCTGCATCGAAGTACTTCAGGGACGCCTCAAGGGCGGCTGCAAGTCCAGGATTCTGAGTCCGAGTAGCTGAGGCGGAGGTTTTCATGGCAGCGACCGCGTAGCCCGACGCGTCGAAGTATCTCGCAATGGCAGCCGTCTCGCTGCTTGCCATGGCGGCAACTGGAATGACAGATGCGACAGCGATGAGTATTGAGATGGAGAACTTTGCACAGAGCATGTTGTGTATTAGCGATGGCGGCCAACAGGTGTCAGTAGGCTCTTCGACAGTCGGGACGCAGCTCAAATATCGGGCCTCATCTTGATTGTTCGCGGAAACCAAGTGGGTGTGCACGCGCTTCGATCAGGAGCGGGCCAAACACCATCAAGTGTGTTGCGATGGCGCTGCGAATGTCCGCTGTGCGCCGAACTGGAGCTCGGCGGCGAATGACGGTTTCTGGCCGACTGTAGCCTGTCGGCTAGCAGGAACTTCGGGCCCAAAGCGGACGCTCATTTCGCCCTGAAGCAATCCTTTAGGGCCGCGCCTTGTTGTACTCAACGACTGGCTTCTCAGACGACTCGCTAATCAGCTTGTAAAGCTTGCCGTTTTTCAACTCAGTGATCTCATCGTCGCTTGGTAGAAACTTAATAAAGGGCGGTTGGAATGGCTTGCCATCAACTTCTCCTTCAAACCACTGCTCAAACATGTACGTCGGGGCTTCGACAATAGCCTCCGCCTGACCTGGATAACTTGTTCGGATCCTCATGAGTAGTCCTCGTGATTGAGCGGGATTTGGGGATGCTTGATCGTGGCCGTTACTGGCCCTTCAGAGCTTCGACGCCGATGACTTCTCGGAGCCGAGCGAGATTGGGAACGTCTGAATCGACTGTGAAAAGGTCCTCTGAAATGCCGGTGCTGTTGTCTGCAATGCCGATGATGAAGTCCCGCTCGAACTGCCCGTGCAGACGGCCCAAGAAGAGTGCGATCCTCTCGACATCCACGAACCATCGTTCCGGCTCGCGACCGACATCCGGCAGCGATAGGTTGAGGCCAAGGTCCCATGACGGAAGGTCCCCGGCGCGTAAGCCATCGAGTGCGCCTTGCTGGTTCACGACCATTGGTGCAGTTGCCCGCCAATCGCCTTCTTGAGCAAAAGTGTTCAAACATTCTTCGAGAGAGGCGGCAACCGCGTGAAGGTCGGCGCCGTCAACATAGGCGAATAAAGTGTGCTGGGGCATTTCAGTGAACGTCCGGTTGTGGCCGCATGCTGCCGCATGCGCGCCGGGTTTCACGCATGTGCCCAGAACTTCCACCAGGGGCGCGCCGCCTCCTTGCTCAGTTCTTCGCAAACCTCGGCGCACCTTAGTGATGCGTATGTACGGGCAGAAAACAGCGGCTCGCCCGCGGCGTCAGGCTCGCTCGCCACTATGAACGGGTCTTCTCCGTAGCCTCGGTATGCGGCGAATAGCTCCTCCGAGGTCATCCCTCTCCGGCAATTTGCGAAGAGGAATTCGTCAACTATCGCTCTTGCCGCAGCTACGGCTGCCTCGTGAGAATCGAAAACGCCCGACGGGTATCGCTTCGATTCGTCCATAAAGGCATAGTTGTCGTCAACGAAGACTTTGTAGGGCATACCCACAGTCATGCGGTTTGGCGCCGCGCTGTTGTTACAACCAAGATGCTAGCCGAATGTCGGCTCCTGGCCGGTGGCTGCCACTCAAGAATCTAGCAGGTGGCCGGTGCCCGCCAGATTGCGAAGCTGTGAGATCACGGATGATGGGTTGAACATGGCCATGGCAAACGCAGCTATCAGACGTAGCGCACACGTGTGCTCCAGGCCTCCGCCGCTGCGGTTAAGGGCTGCGCTTGCTTTTAGCGGCGTCAAACGCAGGCTCGCATATCGTGACTGGTCGTGAAAAAAGCCATTCGTCCAAAAATAAGCGGGCAGCGAGTGGGAATACGCCCACCGTCACGCCGGTCGAGTAGGTGATGACGACTGCCAGAAAGCCATAAAAAATGGTTCGAGATTGGGTCGCGCCTGCCGCCCACGAAGGGTCGCCGGGCAGCATCAGATGTGCAGCAAAAACGCTCAGCAACAAGGGCGGCCCCACCAGCAAAAGCACTGCATAGGCGCTCAGAGGGTGCGGGCCCGTGGCGATGCGACGACGCAACAGATAGCGGTAGTTGAACTGCGACTGCACGCAGAATACGGCGGCGATCATCATTGAAGCGGCGACCATCAGCGAATCGACGAGCGCGGCTACCTGCGGGATTCGGGTGGCATCCGCGTGAACGGTCAGCCTAGGGATGATCTTCGCCATCCACAGGACAAATCTTCGCAGTAAGGGCACATCGTCCAAGATGCTGTTCGGTGCAAGATGGAGCGCCAGAAGCGGCAGCGCCGCCGCCGCCAGTATGAGCGGACTCATGATTCCCAGCCATCCGAACGGCCGCAACGGCGGGTAGTCGTCGATGCTCCACGGTGAACGCGACGTGGATGTTATGTGGGGGGGCATGACGCGCTCCAGAAGCCGTTCCAAATATGCCGAGAGAATGTGCAAGTCATATTTTGGTTGAAGGTAGCCTGGACGCGAATGGCTAAAAGGGATTTTTTCGGGAAAGCTGGCCGGCCGCGCCGAACTTCCGCTATTGGCCGCATTCTGCCGCAGGCGCGCCGGCGTCAGTGGGCCCAAAGCGGAGATCCATCTTTCGAAGGTCGACCTTGCAGATGAGGCGATGACAAGGTTCCCCTCCTTTCCTATGACCGTGCCGAAGGTTTCCCGACGCGCCGCACGATGTGCAGGGCCGCCCTGCCAACGACTAGGCCGAGCATCGTCAGTGGAAGAAAGAAGACGACGGATAGGAACGCCCCCATCATTGCACCCATCGCAGTCGGCCAATCAACCTGAATGCCCAACCTTGCGGCGACCCAGTGCACGACTCCACCAGCGGCAGCCAACAAAACGCTCAGCAACACCGCTTTCTGCGGAGCATAGGAGCCCGGCGAAGCACCGATGAAAAACCCGAAGCAAATGGGCATGGCGAACTGCGTGAGCTTGTTTGTCGCCTCGCGTTGCGCTTCCGCCCAATTCAGCGGGCCAAAAGTACCACTCGCATACCAGAGGCCGCTACCGACCACATACATGCCAAGCGCCACGCCCAGGGAAAAAATTGTCCGACGGTGGGTCAACTCCAACAGGAAGTTGTCAGAGCTTTGGCGCCGGAGCTCGAACGGGGCCGTATCCTTGGAATGGCGAGGCGCGCGCATTTGAAGGAGAAGGCCCGCCAGGTAGAGCACGGCACCGCCTGCAGCAAACCACAGGCCAAGGTGTGCCCACATGAACAGGAATGGCAATGTGCTGCCAGCACAAAAAGTGAGGAGCCCGAAAATCTGAAGCAAAGAGCCGGCGTTCTTCATCAAGAATTTCATAACGCACCGCTAGTAGTCCCGTTCCATGCACGTTAGCGGCCGTGCGCGCGCTCTGTATGAAGTCGGTGTGAAGCCTCGAGGTGCGAATCATCTTGCAAGGGACTTCGTGGCGCGGAACGGAAGGCGCGGTGTATTTCCGCTCTTGGCCGTTAGCCGGTACTTGTTGGGTCGGTCCAACCCGGCCGAAGACCACGAAAGCTTTCGTCGCGCACCTTCGCCAACGATTCCTCATCGCCCATCACCGCCTCCATTTCGCCGATGCACCCCCAACAATCGCCGCCGCAGTCAAGCGACAACTCGTCGTTGTCTTGGGTCAACTCACGGCCGCAAATCTGACATCTCATTGCTGAACTATTTAGAGGAATGAAAGGTTCGGTTCTGGCCGCATCCTGCCATACCTGCGTCGACGCCGGGGGGGCCTGAGCGGTCATTCGTCCCGGCGGAGAGCGACCGCTCGGCCGCCCAGGCCGTCACTTGCCATGGTCAGCCAGAACTCCGCGATACCAGCGCAGATACTCAGGGTCTGGGCCTGCTCCATCAAAGAGTTCCCCAGTCTGAACATCGACGGTAACCATGCCCATGTCCCTAGCGGTTTCTGCGATTGCGGCCATTGCCCCATTGATGTCCCCCTCGCCGCGACACCAGACTGAGAGTGAACCTGCGTGAGGATGCAGTTCGAAGCTGACGTCTCGCAACGTCGCAAATCCGACTCCATCTGCTTCCCATTTAATGCGTTTGAACAGCGCCAGGGCGACCGTACGGGAGTCATTCAAATCGAAGTCCGGGTCTGCCTCGATGTCGTCGAGCCTCGCTGGTTGATTCTTTGCTTTGATGAGGATGAAATCGATGCTCAAGGAGCCTCCGTAGGTGGTCTAGGGCAACGTGCGCTTTGGCCGACCGGGGTCGGCGGCATGGTACCTTCCGGGCCGACGGGGCTCGTTGGAATCATAGATGGACGAATGGCTCGAAAGACAAGCGCCACTCGACGCAGCGGTAGCGAATGCCCTCATTGCTGCGACCCCGGAATGGTGGAAGTCAGCGAGGCTTGTCGCCGACCGAGAGCAGCACGGCTCGCAGGAGCGGATGACCATCGTCATCACATCGCCTGACGGGCTGCCCGAGCCCATTAGCCCGACCGAGGAAATCTATTCGAGCCTCTACGCTCTCGCTGACTTCTTCCGTGAGCGCGGGACCGTATGGCGCTCTTCGTCGTACTCCGTCAACCAGACGGAAGGCGGCGACTGGAAGTACTCGGTCCAGTTCACCTACTAGCGAACTGGAGAGCGAGGTCAACCGTCCGCTGGTAGCCGACTGTAGCCTGTCAGCTACCAGGAGCTTCGGGCCCAAAGCAGCCGTAACGCCTCGCTCCATAGCAGTCGTTCGAGCGCCGTGCCGGACCCCGGCCGGCTACTTCGACCAAGGTTTCTTGTTGTCAGACATCCAAGAAGGGATAGAAGCGTTGGCACTCGTTGTCACATTGGAAGGGGCGTCGGGCTTCTCCGCCTCGGGGGTTTGGGACTTGGTCCACAGCACAGAGGGATACGAGAATGGGTGCTTGGCTACGAACTTCTTGCCAAGCCACCATGCGAACAGAGAGGGCCACAGCCAGATGCCTGCAGCAGTACCCGCGCCTTCGTATAGACCCATGGTCCAGTGGGTGGCGAAATGGATCGGCGCCGCCGGTAGCGAGATGAACAGGAACATGTACGCCCCATTGAAGAACCGGCCCTTCGCGGCGAACTTGTTCAGGAGCGCGGCAACGCCAATGAATAGGCAGAGAATGAACGTAGGGATGAGGGTCATGGGACAAGTGAAGTGGTCTATTCCGTCCTTGGCATGAATGCCATAGGCCGCACATGAAGGTTCGTTTCTGGCCGCATTCTGTCTCACGAATGCAGGAGTCACGAGACCGCAAAGTCTGAGAAATCGTCAGCGACGAGCGTGAGCTCACCCGTCTCGTGAAGCCAGACAAAGAAGGCGTTTCCGAGCTTCCCGCTTTCGCCCAGCAGGACGAGGACGTCACCTGCTCCATTGCGGCCGACCGCCACCGCGTTCTGGGGGAACCCTGGCCAACCGCGGCTCCGGTGCGTTTCATGCACGACGCTATTGCTGGTTCTCGCCAGCCTCTTTCTGTCTGAATCGTCCGCGATTGGATGAAGCTCCCAGTCGTCATCCGTGGCGTCGACGGACCCACCATTGCTGCATTTCATGGCTTCACGGTACGAGGTGGGGAACCGCACCCCGAGGGCGCGCTCAGCAGCTTCTACGAACCGCTCGTCAACATCGAAAGGCATGATCGTTCCTTACCGAAGGTGTCTGTGAATGTGTGGTTGTGGCCGTTGGCAGAAGTTCAGGGGAGCGATGCGCGCCTGTCATGCTCATCTACCAAAGTAGCGAGTAGCTCCGCCCCTTCGGCTTTGCCGACACCAATGGCGGCCCTAACGGCTTCGTCATCTCTCAGAGCGGAAGCGCCATGCAGCAGTTCGCGCAAAGCTCCAGAGGCCGCGAGGATGTGAGCGCCAGAGTTGGCCGGCCATGATGCAGCGACGTTTCTGTACTGGTGGTGCGTCAGGCCGAATAGCGACTGGGATTCCCAGTCCCACCGCTCGTCCCAGTAGGCCAAGGCGCGGCAAACCGTGAGTTCTTGGCGGTCATTTAGCTTCATCATGAAAGGGGTCAAGGAAGGTCCGGTTTTGGCCGACTGTAGCCGGTCGCGCGGGCGAGCTTCGGGCCCATCGCTGACCTTAGAACCGAGAAGCGGGCGTTCGACGTTACGGATGAAGTCCCAAGCTCATGGCGCCGCGAACGACGCGGCATGCCGCTCAGGGAGCGTTGATCGTTTCGTGTTCCGCTGGGACCAAAATCTCGGAATCTCGGAATCTCGGAATCTCGGAATCTCGGAATCTCGAGCAATCCGCAATCATCTGACCAACCGACAACAGTATGGCGGATGGGTCCGGAAGGCAATCGATAGCGTCACGCATGCGGGCCGTGTGCCCCGCGCCCGCGTGTGTGAGGACGAAGCAACCTATCGCAATGCGGACGCTGACGACCGGCCGGATCTGGCCGGGTAAAGCCTGTCACTGGAGAACAGCATTCCGCTGCTCTTCGGGCTGGCTGCCAGAGCCTCCTCGAGAATGTCGAATATGTCGCGTCCTCAAGGGCCTTCAGGAAAAGCTCATCGAAAATCAGCACCAAGGTCATACGCTACAGCCGCTACCGGCCGCCTCGCCACACTGTCAGGCGCGGGATCCAACGTGGCACATTCATGCGGAACGCTTCGTATTCCGCCCCGAATGACTCTTGCAGCGTCGGCTCTTCGTAGCCCACGACAAATAGGTGGCAGAAGACGAAGAAGAGCGCACCGTAGGCGAACAGCCGCCAATCGCCGAACAGGACCGCTTGGCCGAAAATGACGGCGACGACCGCCACGTAGATTGGATTGCGCACGTAGCGATAGAGGCCGGTAACGACGAGGTGCTGAGTCGGGGCGATCGGCGCCGGCGTGCCGAACCCCTGCAGCGCGAAACGCACAAATGAATCCACTAGCCCGGCTACGCCGGCAAGAATCAGCGCAGCGCCGACAAAGCGCGTGAGCTCGACGCCGAAAAACGACAACCTGAACTCCCAGCGCGAAATCCACCACGGGACCACCCCGGCCAGCACGCAGGGCACGAACACGAAAAAGATGGCGGTGCCGATGACGGCGGCGTTTCTTTGCATGGACGCGATCCGTTCCTTGCTATTCCATTCTGGCGCTCCGCAACCTGGAGCGCGCCAGGTCGGCCTTGAGTCAGTGGACGAAACCGCGCGAGCGGTTTTGTCCGATTCTGCCTTGAAGCCGGACGACCGCTCCTGGCCGCGTTTTGCCGCCGGCGGTTTAGGCGCCCTCGACAAGATGTGCAACGTCATCGCTTGGGGAGAAGCCTCCCTCTGCAACGAGGCGCCCAAGGCAGCGAATTGGATGGTAGGAGATGTTGCTGTTCATCGTCTCCCCATCGAGAGGCAGGCGAAGCAGTTCCTCAAGGATGCTCGCGACCGGCAGGAGTGAGCCGATGGGGGCGAGGGAAAGGTAGTACGCGGCCTCCATGCGAGGGTCGTTCGAATAGTCGTCGAACGGCTCACAGACCTCGGCCAGGTCGCGAACAAATGCCTGGTCCCCGAGCCGGCCGCTGATTCTTGACGCGGCGGTTTGGTCGGAATGCAGCGAAGCAATCAGGTCGTCACGGAGGCTGTTGAGGCTGTTGCTCATGGATTCGAGTATGAACTGGACGACGTTGTGGAATGTCTGGTCTTGGCCGACTGTAGCCTGTCGGCTACCAGGAGCTTCGGGCCCGAAGCGGTCGCACTATCGCGCGGCCAATGCTGTGTAGAAAAAGAAAACGCTGTTCTCTGTGCCGTCTTCTAAGAGCTTTATCGTCTTGCCTATCGGGTTTAAAAACGTTCCGTCTTTAAGCTGAACGCCCATCATGGTGAAGCCAACTTTTTGCAGCTTCTCGTCAGGCATCACCCACTTGGCGCCCCGATTGCGAACGATTACCTCGCCGACATAGCATCCAAATACAAAGACCGTCTCGCCCATGTCGTTCATGGTGAGCTTCTCGTCATGGAAGCCCAACACTGCCTTGTCCACGGAACGCAAACTTTCGGGGCTGTAGTCCAACACGGTGTGACCCTGCCTCGATTTCACGTACAGCAAGAAAGTTGGAAACTTGAGCTGTATGGAGAATCGAAATGCGAGATAGCAAGCTGCCGAAACGGCAGTACACGGACGAATTCAAGGTCG
>NZ_JBPJZO010000020.1:0-25473 GCF_051216545.1 Variovorax nitratireducens | reverse complement strand
CGTTGGATGAGGGGCAGACATCATCGATTCGGGGAATCTGGCGGCGCGATTCATCACCATGCACGCCATTGGGCTTCATCGCGCGCCAATTGGCGACCTGTTCAGACCTTCCCTAGGCGCCAGTGAGCAGTGGGCGGCTGCCCCATCTGGCCAGGCGGGTTAGCGCCAGATGTAATGGCCCTTGACCAGACGGCCCTTTGAGCGATGGGCAGGCACCCAGACCTTTTGCTTGTGCCTTGCCACCTGGCCGCTGTGCACTTTGGCGCTGCCTGAATCGAAATGCATTGTGGAAGCTTGGGCGGTTGATGCGGCGAAGGAAAAAACCAGAACTGTCAGCGAAAGATATACCTTGTTCATCTCGATCCCATTTTTAGTGTTGTGCAACTGTTGCGAAGCCACTGGAGTATCAATGGTCTGTGTAAAGGCTTGAACAACAGGCCTGATCGAGGAAACGTTGGACCGGTGGCAGGCCACGCAGTACCCAAGTGGTCGACGCCCGCACATGACCGCAAGCGGCCCCCCCGACCAGGCGCTGCCTCAGGCTTTCGGCATGCGGTGCATCGCACAGAGCTTGTTGCCGTCCGGGTCACGCAGATAGGCCAGATAGAGCTTGCCGATTGGGAGAGCTGCTGGATGTCGCGCGAGCCCTCCTCGCTGAACTCAGTTCTCGGCGACGCCTGAAGCCAGCGTTTCGACGGGCGGGCGTCCCCGGCTGCGCCGGTCGGGCTGCTCCAGGTTCGCACTGGCGCTCACCCCTTGGGGACTGTCTTCGGCCTTGAGCATCCCTGACGCCGGCGCGGTATCCAAAGCCTCCGGGGTGCCTGTTGAGGGCGGGATGGGCTTGCCGATGTGCCCCGACGTTACCCCACCGCTTTCGCGTTCAAGGCGCTGCGCGCGCAGACGGTCGAATGTTCGGATAATGGTGGATGCATGAATACCTGCGCCGCGCCGCGCGACCACCGCCCTTACGCGAGGGCGGCTCCGGCCGGTGCCATGCCTCGGCAAGCTGACAACTGAATAAGGAATGGAATGCAAAACGGGCTTCCAGTCATCTTCGCTCGGCACCCCTCGCGAAGTTGCGAGCACCTGCTGCCGATGCTCGGCGATTGGCTCAACATTCGGATTGCCGGATCGGCGGAGAGTGAAGTTGAAGCCACGGCGCTTGTTGAATCACTCGGACGAGGCTGGAATCTGCTGATTGTCGACCTCGTCTTAAGATCCGGCACCGGTTTGGGAGTTGTGAAGTCGGTCAGGAAACATCATGACCAGTTTGTGCTGGTGCTGGCCAGCAAGGTGACACATCGGTTGCGCGCGCGGTGCTTATCCCTGGGCGCCGACGCGGTATTCGACGAGTCGACGGAACTCAACGCATTCTTCCGATTTTGCGCCACCGCCTGTTTGATGTTGAACAGCGCTGGGTTTGCGCGCGACGAACATTTCCGCAGGAGTTTGCTCGGCTTGGTGCAGCCCAACGCCGAACCGGAGACATTCGGGAAGGAACTGCACCAAGGCAGATCTCGGCGTTGGCGAAGAGCAGGACGCGCCATGCCCTGGCCAAAGGGATCGCGCGTCGATATCCATTCGGCAAACTCGCCTGTCGGCAAAAAAGACATCCGCAATAGTTACGATCACCCCCTGCAACTGGGGGCTATGACGGTTACCTTTGCCGCGGTCGAGGACGGTGGACTTGCTGCATCGCTTGCCCGGCAACTCCGAGAGATTTCAGAGGCGAGTGAGGGGGCAGCGCTGATAGTGGCCACGATTGCGTCCCTCTGCAGTGCCTTGAGTCCGGCGATCGGAAAGTTCGGCGTCGACGCAATGTTCCGCCGAAGCGTTCGGCGTGCGGCCGTCGGACATCCTTGGATGCGAAGCCTTCACGAACGGGATTCCAACGCGCCTGACCTCGCCGCGCTGAAGTCCTTGTTGGAAGCACAACACGTCCGGGAAACTTGCAAGGCTGGCAACTCCATTCTTGGCTCGTTCAACCATTTGTTGTCTGGAATGGTCGGGCTTCGGCTATCGGATGAGATGCTCCGCCAAGTCTCTTCAAACTGAGCTCAGTGACAACCGTTTCGCCCGACCCCAAGAAAAACCAGCTGCTCGCTGTACTGCCGGCCGCCGAGTGGCAGCGTTGGCAGCCGCAACTCGAGTGGGTGGATCTGCCGCTGGGGAAGGTGCTCTACGAGTCGGGCAGCACGCTCAGCCACGTGTACTTTCCGACTACCGCCATCGTCTCCCTGCTCTATGTGATGGAAAACGGCGCCTCGGCCGAGATCGCCGTGGTCGGCAACGAGGGCATCGTCGGCATTTCGCTCTTCATGGGCGGGGAATCGACGCCCAGCCGGGCGGTGGTGCAAAGCGCAGGGCAGGGCTTGCGGCTCCAGGCACAGATGATGAAGGACGAGTTCAATCGGGCCGGCCCGGTACTGCACCTGCTGTTGCGCTACACCCAGGCGCTCATTACGCAGATGGCGCAGACGGCGGTGTGCAACCGCCACCATTCGCTGGATCAGCAGCTATGCCGCTGGCTGCTGCTGAGCCTGGATCGCCTGCAAGGCAACGAGCTCGTGATGACACAGGAGTTGATCGCCAACATGCTCGGCGTTCGCCGCGAGGGCGTGACGGAAAGCGCACTCAAGCTGCAGAAGGCCGGGCTGATCCGCTATTCGCGTGGCCGCATCACGGTGCTGGACCGTCCCGGCCTGGAAGAGCGCACCTGCGAGTGCTATGCGGTGGTGAAGAACGAATACGACCGACTCCTTCCAGAAAGGGTACGTCAGGCAGGCTCAATGCCATAACTGGTCGTGATCGCATAGGCCTTGAGCTTGCCGACTCGTGCCCGTGCCCGTGCCGTCGCCGACTCTCTGTGTGACCGTCACGCATGGCGCTTGATGGCGATTGAATGCTTTGGTAGACACAGAGGTATTGGCCGGGGAAGAAGTACTGCTGGGCGTCGAACGGCAATAACCGACAAGACACGGCCGCCTCGAAGCAATTGCGTCGCAACAACGCAACTTCATTCACGCTCGCACAACTTCTGATTGCTCACGCGTGCGCAGCGCAACCCTTGTTGGGTATGCTGGCCGAGGCGTTGCCCCCGATGACCGATACGGAGCGACGCTTCCGGATCCGCGGCATCGAACTGCGGCTGATCTGACCAGAATCAAACAATGCGCCTCGCAGATGTCACCTCCCCTCGCCTCGGACTGCGCGCCCGATTGTCCCTAGGCATGGTTGCAGTTGTTCTGCTGACGACGCTCGGGGTCGCCACTGCCGCGCTCTATTTCGTCAAGCGCAACATGCAGACGGCCATCGCCAACGAGCAGTTCGAACGGATCTCCGCCCTTGCCGACGTCGTGGATCTGCAGTTCTCGAGTCGGCGCAGGCTGCTCAAGACTTTTGCCGACAGCGTCGACGCACAGCACGTTGCCGACGCCAATCTGCTGCAGGCAATTGTCATGCGGCATGAATCGCTGAAGGAGGTTTTTGACAACGTCGCCATCGCCGACATGAACGGCAATCTTGTGGCCGGCCTCAACGGCCCACCGCCAGCTGGGACGGTCAATATCAAAGACCGGGAATATTTCCGGTACGCGGTCGCCGCCAGGGCGGGGAACATCTCCCAGCCCTACCGGAATCGACTCAACGGCCAGGCGCAGATTGCCATGACGGAGCCAGTGCTGAACAGCCAAGGCGAAGTGGTCTACGTCATCTCCGGTGCAATCAATCTAAAAGGGCAGAACTTCCTGGGTGAGCTTGGCAACGTGAAGTTCGGCAAGAGCGGCTACATGTTCATCGTCAACACGGCCGGCATCGTCATAGATCACCCGCGCAAAGGCCAGATCCTCGAGCACGTGGATGCGGAGGGAGGTCAAAACCTTGCGGTGAACCGCGCCATCGCCGGGTTCGAGGGCACGGCCGAAGCCGTGAACGATGCCGGCGTCCATGGGCTCTACGCCTTCAAGCGCATCCGCCAGACCAACTGGGTGCTCGGGGCCATCTATCCACGAAGTGAAGCCTTTGCCCGTATCGAAGAAATCGAACGCTACACGTGGGCTGGCTCTGTGCTTCTTACCGTGCTGGTGGGGGGACTCGCCTTCGTAGTCATGCGGTTCCAACTCGTGCCCTTGACACGGCTGCATGAGCGCATGCAGGTCTCGCGCGAAGTCTCGAAAAGAACTGAATTGGAGCAAGTGTTCCCCAAGGACGAGATCGGCGACCTTTCGCGCACCTTCGATGCACTGATGCTGGAGCGCCAGACGGCTCAGGAGCGGCTGCAAGCGAGCGAGAGATTCCTGCGCGATGTGACCGACAACCTGCCGGCCGTGGTCGGCTATTTCGACCGCGATCAGCGCTGCCTTTTCGGCAACAAGGCAGGCCTCAGCATGCGCGGCAAAACGCAGGCCGATGTCGGCCGCATGACGATGAAGGAATCGCTGCCCGATGCGGTCTATAAACAACTTGTGCCAGAAGTTGCCAAGGTACTGGCTGGCTCGGCGTCGCGCTACGTGGGCAGCTACGAACGCAATGGCAAAGAGGGATTCTTCGAGTGCCATCTGGTACCCGACATACGCCAGGGTGGCGAGGTGGTCGGCTACTACGTGATGACCTTCGACATCACGCGCCAGAAGGTGGCCGAGCGCGAGCGGGCCGCGGGCGAGGCCCGCCTTCGCACCATCACGGACAACCTGCCGGCACTGGTATCGCACGTGGACGCGTCCTTGCATTTCACATTCGTCAACGCGCCGTTGCGCGCGCTGTTCGGCGACATCGAACTCGTGGGTCAGTTCGTGCCCGCTGTGCGGGGAACCGAAGACTTCAAGGCGGTCGAGCCCTATGTCCGCCGTGTGCTCGCCGGCGAGGCAGTGACGTTCGAGAAGAAAGGGGACCCTGCACGCGGGGTCGGCCAGAAGTGGCACCAGTCCCACTACATCCCGGATCTCGATCCGAAAGGCGTCGTACAGGGCTACTACGCGATGACTTTCGACGTGACCGAGCGAAAGCTGGCCGAAATCCGCAGCGCCGAAAGCGAACAGCGTCTGCGCGGCCTGACCGACAACGTGCCGGCGCTTTTGACCGAGCTGGATCGCGAGGAACGGGTGGTCTTTTGTAATGGCCGATACCTGACCTGGCTCGGCATACCGCCGTCATCGATGATGAACCGGCCGATCCGCGAGGCCATCGGCGACGCCCACTATGAAATGCGCAGGCCGCTGCTGGCGCGGGCCTTTGCCGGGGAGGAGGTCTCCTTCGAACAGACGGCCAAACTGCTGGTCGGCGAGCGAACCCTACAGACGACCTATCTGCCGCAGAGGAATGCAGACGGCGAGGTCGTCGGCTTGTACATCCTGGCCAACGACGTCAGTGACCTGAAGCAAAGGCAGATGCAGCTGGACACCCTCGCGCGCGAAGATGCGCTCACCGGTTTGCCGAATCGTCGCTCCTTCGAAGAGCATGTGCAAGAAGCGATGGCCCGGTCGAGGCGATCCGGGATGCAGCTTTGCCTCATGTTTCTGGACATCGACTACTTCAAGTCGATCAACGATTCACTGGGGCACGCCGCTGGCGACGCGGTGCTCAAGGAATTCGGCCATCGGCTCAAGGCGAGCGTGCGGGAGACCGACATGGCGGCGCGCTTCGCCGGTGACGAATTCGTGATCCTGCTTGAAGGGGGCGCGGGCGGCGATGAGGCGCAGCTGGTTGCCGGCAAGATCCTGGCGGCAATGCGTCCGGCGTTTGCCCTTCCCAGCCGCTCGCTGCAGGTAACAACCAGCATTGGAATCGCGCTGTCGGATGGGGATGTGGCTTTTTCAGCGTTGCTGGCCTCCGCCGACGCGGCGCTGTACGCGGCCAAGAGAGAAGGAAGAAATCGGTTCACGATGGCCCCGTCGAGAGCCGAAACTCAAGAAGTCCAGTACGACTCCACCTTTGCGCGGCGAGAGCCTTTGGTTAAATGAAACAGTAACGCTATCGACGCCACCGTTCCCTCATGATCAGGAGTTCACGATCGCGTTTCAGCCGGTCGACTGAGCTCAGTGATAGCCGTTTCGCCCGACGCCAAGGATCACGCAGATGGCGCAGACGGCGGTGTGTAACCGCCACCATTCGCTGGACCAGCAGCTATGCCGCTGGCTGCTGCTGCTGAGCCTGGATCGCCTGCAAGGCAACGAGCTCGTGATGACGCAGGAGCTGATTGCCAACATGCTCGGCGTTCGGCGTTCGGCGCGAGGGCGTGACGGAAAGCGCACTCAAGCTGCAGAAGGCCGGGCTGATCCGCTATTCGCGCGGCCGCATCACGGTGCTGGACCGTCGACTCGGCGACGCGCCTACGGGATCTTGCCCAGGATCGCGTCCATCTCGCTGCTCGAATACGCGCGAAGCGACTGAAAACGCACGTTGCCTTGCATGGCCGTGGCGAGGCTGAACGCCGCCAACGCTTGTTCGTCCTCTGCCTCAATTATGGAAACAAGGTCGTACTCGCCCATGGTCCACATAAGTTCCCGCATGGTGACGCCGGCCTTTTTCGCGACCTCTTTGGCGGCGGCGGCGCGTTTGGTCGTGTCCTTGATCGATTGCAGGCCCTTATCGGTGAAGTTCATCAAGCCAATGTAGGTGACCATGTCATCTCCTTCAGGTTAGACATAGGCGGCCGATGCCATCCGCATTGAACGACGCGCCGCCTGCCGTCATTCGATGCCGCCGTGATGCTACGCCCTTCCGAGGCAATGACAAGATGGTGGATCGCCCTCGTGACAAAACGATCTCACGTGCTCGCTGGGGCCACGGCTTTCAGCAGAGTCTCGCCAAGTCGATCTCGCAGCTCGCGCGCTCTCGGCCAAAGCATCGCCGACCAACCCGGAGTTCCTGGCTCTGATGACAAGGCAGGCGGGCTGGTGCCGCAAGTGGTCTAGCTCGACACCGAGCCGATGCTTGGTCTCATGACGCCGAAATAACAGGATGCAGGCTGATTCCGACGCAGATGGGTGGAGGCGTCGCCTTGTTGGAGCTTTCCGCCCGGCTGCCAAGGAATCGGCCCATCAGTAGATCCTGCCACCTGGCTGCGAGGAGATCAGCACGCCGGCTTCAGCTGACAGGTCGTAGCGCGTTGTCGCGCCGCCGGTGCCGGTCCAGTTCTTGACGTGGAACGACCCCGCGCCCGAAAGCCGCTCGACCAGCACGTTGCGAAAAGTCAGCGGCTGCCGCGGCTCGCAAATCGTCGGCGCAATCGACGGCCGCAGGAAGTACACCGATCCGCCGAGGTCGACGCCCTGCGGGTCGCGGTCGGCCAACCGGGTCGCGACGCCCTTGTCGATCACCACAGCGGTCGATGGATCGACCCCGATCCCGCGCGCCGCATCGACGCCGATCCAGCCGTCGCCGGGGTTGGTGAGGCGCGCCAGGAAGGCGACCAGCCGCCCCATGCGGTCGCGCTCGTCGAAATGCGAGTCGGTGATGACGCCGGTCATCGCGGCGGCGGTCAGGAACTCGCGGTCGAGCGTCATCCGGCGGTTGTAGGGGTTGGCCAATGCGTCGGCCGAGGTTACCGTGCCTTTCAGTGCGGCGAAGTCGAACTGCCCCAGCACCGCCAGGCCGGCGCTGGTGCCGCCGATCGGCACGTTGCGGCGGACCAACTCCTGGATCGCGTCGTCGAGCGCAGTGCCTTTCCAGAATTCGATGTAGTCGCTCTGGTCGCCGCCCGCGATGAACAAGGCTTCGGCCTTGCGCACCCGCTCGACCACAAAGGGGTCGTTGGCCGCCTCGACCGAAGGGATCACGAGCGACTCGACCGAATCGACGCCGCCCATCGCATAGACGTATTCGTTGTAGCCGCCGGCGCCGGTCGCGCGGATAACGACGAAGTCGCCGCCGCCGGCCTTGCCGATCATCCAGCGGAACGCCGCGTCGACGTCGGGGCCACCACCCATCAGCAACGTCGACGGCGAGCGCGGCGGCTGCGACGAGGCCGCATCGGCCGGGTTGCCGGTGAGGAAGTAATCGTAAGGCGTCTTGGCCTTCGGCGCGGCCGACGCGACCAGCGTAGCGCCGAGCGCGGCAATGACCAGCGCCAGCCGCGCCAACAAGTGCAGGAACGGCCGAGGGCCGCGTGCAGGGTTCGCTGCGTGCATCTTCATCTCCTCCTCGACGCCACGACAGGCGCCCGGGAATCTTGTTCGAGGGCCTGCGCGCTTGTCAATGGGCCCGACGCTGTCCGCGGCGCGATAGCTCCGGCCGAGCCGCCTGGTCAGTTGCAGCGCGACTCGTTGTTCTTGGCCTGCGTGGGCAACTGCTTCGAGCGCGCGCAGCTGCGCATCGATGAAGTCCGCGGGTGCGTCACTCACCGCCCACGGCACCGGGCGCGCTGCTTCATGATGATCCGTCAGGCGGCCGAGGAATGCGCGCAGCCAGTCCGTGTCAGCCATAGAGCAGTGCGACGTCCCCCTTATCCGGTCACTCCGCATCATTCCCGGACGTTGGTCCGATTGAGTCGAGACACTCGGTATGTCTAGATCAATGCCCGCAATCGGCGCTGGGCACGGTCAAGTCCGATGACCAGGCGATTCTCGATACTTTCCGCCTCCGTGATTCGCTCGTCGAGCCATGCCGCATCCGTGGATCCGACTTGGGACATCTTCTGCATCATGAGGCCGACGAGGGCGTTTTGATCCGTGATCAACCCATCCCAGAGGTCAATATCCGCCTGGGCGCTTTGTATTTGTACGTAGCTGGCCGTCATCGTTGTCTCCTGCGCGCTTGGCTGCATAGGCGTAGCGGCGTTAGTGGAGGAGGCCGTTGTTCGCTGGCCTCCTGCAAGGTTCAGTTGGCGAAGGCCCAGCACCACGGCGTGCATGCAGTGGCGTTGCCGAGCGCTCGCAACGCCGACTGCCTGGAGCTACATCGAATCGGCAACCACGAGGATTGCCTAGACCATGTTGAACCGGCCAAGGTTCATCACCTTGGTCCACGCCGCGATGAAGTCCTTCACGAACTTCTCCTCCGCGTCCGAACTGCCGTAGACCTCGGCCAAGGCGCGCAGCAATGAATTGGAGCCGATGGCCAGATCCACGCGCGTCGCGCTGCCCTTGCGCTCGCCCGTCGTTCGGTCGACTCCCTCGTACAGGTTGTTCTCGCCGGGCGCGGCCTTCCAGGTCGTGTCCAGGTCGAGCAGGCGAACGAAGAACTCGTTGGTCAACGCGTGCTCCTTCTGGCTGAAGATGCCGTGCTTGGTGGCACCGACGTTGGCGCCCAGCGCGCGCATGCCGCCCAACAGCACCGTCATCTCGGGCGCCGTCAGCGTCAGCAGTTGGGCCTTGTCGATCAGCAGCGCGTCGGCAGGAATCGCATAGTCCTTCTTCAGGTAGTTGCGGAAGCCGTCGGCCACAGGCTCGAGCACCTTCATGGCTTCCACGTCTGTCTGCTCCTGCGACGCGTCCATGCGGCCGGGGGTGAAGGGCACCGTCGCGTTGTGACCCGCGTTCCTGGCGCCCTGTTCGACGGCGGCGCAACCGGCCAGCACGATCAGGTCGGCCATCGAGATCTTCTTGCCGCCGGACTGCGCCTTGTTGAACTCGCCCTGGATGCCTTCCAGCGTCTGGAGCACCTTGGCCAGCTTGGCCGGCTCGTTGACTTCCCAGTCCTTCTGCGGCGCCAGCCGGATGCGGCCGCCGTCGGCGCCGCCGCGCATGTCGGAGCCGCGGTAGGTGGAGGCCGACGCCCAGCCCGTCAGCACCAGGTCGGAGACCGACAGGCCCGCGGCCAGGATCTTGCCCTTGAGCGCCGCGGCGTCCTTGTCGTCGATCAGGGGATGATCGACCTTGGGGATCGGATCCTGCCAGATCAGCTCTTCATTCGGCACTTCCGGGCCAAGGTAGCGCAAGCGCGGACCCATGTCGCGATGCGTCAGCTTGAACCAGGCGCGCGAGAAGGCGTCGGCGAACTGCTCGGGGTGCTCGAGGAAGCGCCGGGAGATCTTTTCGTAGGCCGGGTCGAATCGCAGCGAGAGGTCGGTCGTCAGCATGGTCGGCAGGCGCTTCTTCGACGGGTCGTGCGCATGCGGAATGTCCGCCGCTGCGCCCTTGGCCTGCCACTGTCCAGCGCCGGCCGGGCTCTTGGTCGGCTCCCATTCGAACTTGAACAGGTTCTCGAAGAAGAGGTTGGTCCACTTCGTCGGCTGCTGGGTCCAGGTGACTTCCAGGCCGCTGCCGATGGCGTCGCCGGCGATGCCGCTGGCATGGGTGCTCTTCCAGCCCATGCCCATTTCTTCCAGGTCATTTGCTTCAGGCGCTGACCCGACGAGGGTTGCCGGACCCGCGCCGTGGGTCTTGCCAAAGGTGTGACCGCCGGCGATCAGGGCGACGGTTTCCTCGTCGTTCATCGCCATCCGCGCGAAAGTCTCGCGGATGTCCCGAGCCGCCGAGACCGGGTCGCCGTTGCCGTTCGGACCTTCGGGGTTGACATAGATCAGACCCATCTGCACAGCCCCAAGAGGATTCTCCAGCTCGCGGTCGCCGGTGTACCTCTTGTCTTCGAGCCAGGTTGTCTCGTTGCCCCAGTAGACGTCCTGGTCAGGTTCCCACGTGTCCGGCCGACCGCCGGCGAAGCCGAAGGTCTTGAAGCCCATGGACTCCAGGGCCACGTTGCCGGTCAGGATCATCAGGTCGGCCCACGAGATCTTGCGGCCGTACTTCTGTTTGATCGGCCACAACAGGCGCCGGGCCTTGTCGAGGTTGACGTTGTCGGGCCAGCTGTTGAGCGGCGCAAAGCGTTGCTGGCCCCGGCCGCCGCCGCCACGTCCGTCGCCGGTACGGTAGGTGCCGGCGCTGTGCCAGGCCATACGGATGAAAAGAGGCCCGTAGTGGCCAAAGTCGGCCGGCCACCAGTCCTTGGAGTCCGTCATCAGCGCCCGAAGATCATTCTTCAGGGATTCATAGTCGAGGCTCTTGAACTCCTTCGCGTAGTCGAAGTCCTTGCCCATCGGATCGGACTTGGAGGAATGCTGGTGAAGCAGGTCGACCCGCAACTGGTTGGGCCACCAGTGGTGATTGACAGTGCCGCGACCCACCGTATGGTGGACTGGGCATTTGGCTTCCGCTTGAATCTCGGTCATGGGAATCTCCAGTTCTTTTGATTGAGAGCTGTGCATTCTGGTGCTGCGCGGACGAATAGGGCAAATGCTTTGCCTATGACAGCCATAGTGCTTTGCCACGTTCACGGGGGTGCGCTCCGGATTTCGAACGCGCAGCAGGCGGGTGGATGCGGCCGGCGGGGCGCGAGCGCCCTGCGCCTTGGAAATCAAGGCGGCGGGGCCTTGGCCATTCCGGCGGTGGAGGGGCCATGTTCGGAAGGAGTCGGCGCCTTCCTGGGCATCGATGCGCGGTGGTCGTCAGGGCGGTGCCGGGCGTGCCTGAGCGCGCCGCCGCATAGGTGACGTAGAGGGCCTCGATGTGATTCTTCCAGTCCTCGGCAGCCTGTTCCAGTTCGGCGTCTGCGTCAAGCTCCTCCCCGGGCGCTCCCCAGAGGGCGCCCAACGGCGTCCCGGTGCAGCATGGCAGCCACCGCACGCTTGTCAACCTCCACTTGAAGGTTTCAGCGATGTCGCCTCCGCAAGAAGATGCCGACACCCTTGCCAGGCACGCGAAGGCGCTCCTGGAATTGATCTTCAGGCTTCGACACAGAACGAGGTTGCCGTGTCGAAGCGCCTCATCCATCTCAAGGCGACCTCAACCGGAGGAGTTGGAACCATGGCAACGAAACTCGCTGCACAGTCCTTGTTGGATACGCCACTTCCCTTTCCGGATATCAGCCCCGGCAATCGTGAATTGATCCAACTGAACCTGAAACGCCGCCTGGAATTCTTGCGAACGCCGGAGCTCTTCTACGTCTGGTGGCGGCGCTGCACCGTCAAGGTGTTGATCGTGACCGATGGCAGTCTGAACTTCGGCGAAGGTGACTTCGGACTGTCCACCTTTGTGCGCACGCTGAAGAACGAAGCGCCCGGCCGAGTGCGGTTCGACTTGACACTGGCGCACATTCGAAACGTAAGCGATGCGGACATGCTGGCGTCCGAGCCCGGCATTGCGAACCGCATCAAGTCCTTCCGCTTCGACAACGCGGCCCACTTCACGTCGGAGATGTTCGACCAAATATGGCTATTCGGAATCGAAACCAGCTACGCAGGGATGACAGGACGCGGAACCTTTCTCGCGGCCGCGGAGATCGCTGCCATCCATGCTCACATGCAACGCGGCGGCGGCGTGTTTGCGACCGGTGATCACGGCTTTCTTGGCCAATCGCTCAGCGGCGGCCTACCGCGTGTCCGGGGCATGCGCTACTGGGGAGATTTCCCGAGTGCCGACAACAACCTGAATCAGGTAAGCATGACCGGGCCGCGCCGCAACGACAGCAACCAGGAAGGGAACGATCCGGGAACCTCCTTCAGCGATCAAAGCGACGACATTCCTCAACCGTTGGACCTGCTGCTCTACAGCTCCTACGCCGGCTTTCTGCGCAATGCGCGCTACCCGCACCCGGTGATGTGCGGCCGCATGGGTCGAATCGATGTGTTCCCCGACCACCCTCACGAGGGCGAGTGTCGTGAACCCCCCGACGTGACCTTGAGCTTCGGCGGTGCCGTCGAATACCCAACGGGCAGTGGCGGCACCCAGATCGTGCCGCAGGTGGTCGCCTGGGGACGCGTGCGGGCCGGCAATTCGACGCGGTCGACGGGACCGAACGGCATGAAGATCCCGACCGTCGCGCAGACCTTCGGAGTGGTCAGCGCCTATGACGGTCACCGTGCCGGCGGAAAGGGGCGGGTCATCTGCGATTCGACTTGGCACCACTTCGTCAACGTGAACCTGATCGGCGTGCTGGAGGGCGGCGGGTTCGACGAGTTCTCCAATGCGGGCGAGCACGCCAGCAAGCACAACGGCTTCCTCAGTTCCGCGGCCGGGCTTGCGGCTTTGAGCAAGATAAAGAACTACTACACCAACGTTGGCGTGTGGATCTCGCCACCCGCGCGGCACGACTGCTTCAACCGGCTTGCATGGTGGGAAATCGTCTTCACCGACCGGCTCATCGAGGCCACCCTGACCAGCCCGGACATTGCACTGGAGCGCATCCCTGCATCGACGCTGATGCACATCGGCATTCATGCTCGCGATGTGTTCGCTCGTCGAGCCAGCCAGTGCCAGACGCTCGAGTGGTTGATCGACTGGTCGAGGCGCTTCATCGAGGTAGCCTGGCTCGACCCCTGGGATCCGATCATGCATGTTCAGCTGGAGAAGGGCGATCCACCTCTACCCGCGGTCGATCCGATGCCGATGGTCGACGTTGCCCTGGGAGCTGCCCTGGTTTCGATGAGGCAAAAGTTTCCGTTTCCGCCAGCCAAGATCAGCGAGAAGCACGATGACGCGGCTTTCGAGGCCATCACGAAAGGTGCCCAGTACGGCATGCAACTGGCGTCGAAATTGACCTTGGATCAGTGCAAGTCATTCCCGGCGGTGTTGCGAAAGACATAGTGCCTGCAAGCGGCCGAAGGTGTCGTGACCGGCCGCCTTGAGGACTTGGCCGTCGCGATATCCATTGCCGAAATGAGCTGAGCGGCGACGCGACCTTCGGCTGGAATCGTCACGCCGTCCACGGCGGTCAGCGATGACCGCCACCAGTCTGAACCGAAAGTTCGACCTCGACCTGAAGGCGCAAGAGGCGCCCTGCAATGCAAGAGCTCGGATCACAAACGTCGAAGCGAAGGCTCATCGCTTGCGCCGCCATGGACGGCCGGGGCGCACGCGTCATCCGTGCGCCAGCATCATCTTCATGAACGTCATGCCATTGCGCTGGCCTTTGTCTTCATCGCAGTTGTTGAAGACGATGTGCGTGTTGCGCACCTTGTAGGCGAGCCGCACCACCTCCATCATGATCTCGCGCAGCTCCTGGTCGGGATAGTCGTAGTCGAATCGCTCGGCTGCCGACGCTGCACCCTTGACGTTGTAGGTGTCGGCATTCCGCCCATGCAGGCGCACCAGCGCGAAGTCGGGGTTCGTGGTCTCCGCCAGCAGCGGCACGCTGTTGGCGAAGCCTTGCGGGCCGTCGACGATGGTGTGCACGGCACCGAGCCTGCGCAGGAACTCGATCGTGCCGGCGCGATGCGCTTCGTCCCACCATGACCGGTGCCGGAACTCGATGCTGACCGTGTGACCCGCCATCTGCTCCACGCAATGCGCCACATGCGCATGTCCCTCGCGGTTGCAGACGAGCCAAGGCGGGTACTGGAAGTGCACCAGCCCGAGCTTGCCCGCCTGCCTGAGCGGGGCGATGGCCTCGCGGAAGCGCCGCCACAGCTCGACGCTGATCTCGGGCGGCGTGTCGCGGTAGTAGAGGGTCTGGGTGGTGGCCAGGGCTTGCTGGATGTCCCTGTGCAGCACCTTGGGATCGGTCTGGTGGCCCGTGAACAGCCGGAAGGCCTTCACGTTGAAAGTGAACGCATCGGGCGTGCGTTCGGCCCAGAGCTTTGCGTTGGCAGGCGCCGGAATGCCGTAATAGCTCGAGTCGACTTCGACCAGGCGGAAGATCGACGCGTAATAGCGCAGGCGGGCCTCGGCGGTCTTCGCCTCCTTCGGATAGAAGCGACCGCACGCCAACAGCGTCTTGTCAGTCCAGGAAGCCGTGCCGACCAGGATGCCCATTGACGCAGGTTACCTGATCCGAGCCAGCCGTCGGCCGCCTGCTGAGGCGCCCTTGCACGTCGGCATCGAGACAGGCCCGCTCCGCGCCTGCAGCTCAGCCAGTCCTTCCTCGGCGTGGACATGACGGACTGGTGGCTTCCAACGGCTGCGTGCTACCTCAACGGCGTCAGCAAGGCCAAGGCACTCGAAGCCGTGAAGGAAGCGACCGGGGTGGATCCGGCGCAGGCGACCGCCGGCATGAAGTAGGCCGAGGTCGTGGCGTACTGCGCGAGCAAGCTGGAGGGAACGCGTTGGCTGCCGTCACCGCTGCGGGTGAAGCGCGAGAGCGCTGATTCGTCCCGCATGCCGGAGGATGAGGTATCGGACGATTGAGTCGAGTGAAGTCTTGCGGGCCGGCGAGGGCGACCTTGCCGGCTTTTTTATGTGTGCGCTCCGATCTGGTGCGCGGAGGGCCACCCCGGCCGGCTACTTGTCGGCGTTCGACAGGTGCGACAGGGACGCGCGTTGCGCGTCAAGCGCTGCGTTGACTTCATCCATCTTGTCGGCGGTTTCATTCAACTTCGTTTCGAGCACCTCCGTGCGATCGATGGCGGTGTGAATGTCGCCGGTCGCAGCAACCTTGGCGATCTCCGTGCTGAGGACAGCGTGGACGACGCCCAGCTCGAGCGCAACATCTTCGACCGCCGCCGCAGCCTCCTTGTTTTTTTGCAGCGCCGCGGCCATCCCTGCTTCGGCAGGGGTGTTCTGGCGTGAGTTGTCCGGGGTCATCGCTGAGCATCATATCGACGCAAGGACCGATTGAACAGCGCCCCACCCGGCCTCGGGCAAAGACCTGCGCCTACAGAGGGAAGCACGCTGCCCGATAGAGTTTGCGAACAGTAACCCATTCCGCGGGGAGCGCGAACTGATGCTTCTCAAGACGATCCTGGTCGAGGACAACGCGACGATCCGGGCCAACATGATTCCGGCGATGGGCGAGCTTGCGGGTCTGGAAGTTATTGCAGTTGCCGAAACACAGGATGAAGCGCTGGACGCCCTCCAGTGTCATGCCGGTGTCTGGCAGCTGATCGTCGTCGATCTGTTCCTGCGCGAAGGCACTGGCATTGGCGTACTTCAAGGTTGCCGGCAGCGACTTCCCCAACAGGCCGCGCTGGTTCTCACCAACTACCCGACGCCGGAGATGAGGCGTCGGTGTCGTGAGCACGGCGCCGACGGGGTTTTTGACAAGTCGACCGAGCTGGAGGTGTTTTTCGAGACCTGTTTGGCGATGGGACGGATTGGGCAGTAGCTGCGGGCCTACCGGTCAGGATCTGTCCAGCAATGCCTGCCAACGCCCGCCCTCAGTGACTTGGTGCGTGCACTGCGGCAACTCGCGTCGGTCGACCTGCGCGGACCGGCCGACGTGGTGAAAGCAACGCAGGCTTTTTTCAACCGGCGGATGCGGGATCCTGCGGCCGACGCGGGTGGGCCAGTTGTTGGCGAGGCGCGGCAAGCGACGCCGTGATGGGCCGCTGCATGGCAGCAGGTGCCTTTTGGGAAGGCCAGCTGGCGTAGCGCTCGCAGACAGCGCCGAAGGCTGGCGCGCTCCAGTCGAATTCGTCGATGAAGGCGGCCAGCAGGTGGAGGCTCTGCTCCCACCGCAGCGGATCCTGTGCGCCGCGCATGATCAGCACGTTGGTGCGCGGCAGCCCCAGACGAACAATCCGTGACGCTGCGGCGCTGGTGTCCAGCTGCCAGTCCCAGCCCAGCGTGAGCCTGGGCACCTGGGGGCTGATCCACTCGGTGTAGCCGGAGAGTGTGGCGCTCGCACCGCAGCGCGGCTCGCCCGGGTCGGCGAGATCCTCATCGATCCCCGAAATGAGGTGCACCAGACGCAGGGTGCGCAGATCCTGTAGCCGCAGGTGAAAAAGCCCATCATCGAACGCGAGGCTCACTGGTTCTCCAATGCTCAATGGCGTTGGCGCATTGCCGATCAATGCGCCCCGGCCGCAAGCTTGCGTTTGTCACACTGCGGAATCAACTGCCATTTCTTATAGGCGTCGCGAGTTGCGGGGCCACCCGTCTTGCCGAAAGGTGCAGGTTTCGATACTTGAGTTCGAACGACTTGCGCTCCGTCGATCGACGGCCTGGCCGAATTGATCCATCGACGTGCGCCCTGGAGAATCAGGAAGCCGGTGGGACTGGCCGCGCTCGCATTCCTGGATCGAGCTACGCGCCCTGTTCCTTTGTGTCTCCGGTTCACCCGCCCACTATCCCCGCGCTATCTGCCGGACAGCCTGTTGCATTGACTCGGCGGACGCCTTGGCCAACTTCGCCCTGGAGGCAGGGTCTTCGACGAGCTCAGACATTTCGTGCATGGCCAAGCCGAGAAGCAAATCCTTCTTTGGCCCCGTGAAGTCCAGCTTGGCATCTTTCCAGCCTGGGTCCACCGGCACCGGGCCCTTCCCAGGCACCCAGATGTAGCCCGGCGCGTCGTTGATGATTCCGAAGAGGATGTAGACGACGCTGAGGTACTTTTCGATGTTGATCCTGAATCTGCTGGCGGCCTGCTCTGCTTCGATGATGCCTCGCAGATTCGGCATGACACCGATCCTGTCCGTGGCGGGGTTGGCGCTCTGCGTGTTGGTCGACGCGGATGTCAGCAGGTCTCGCAGGATCGCCGGATCGTAGTGGCGTTGTTGAACTTTCTTGCGCCACGACTGCATGAGCAGACAGGATGCCGCAATCATGGGCGACGCACCGGAAGTGCCTCCGAACGATGTGGTGTACGCCGTTGTCGACGTCCCCATCCAGCCGTCGCCGGTCGTGTTGATGTTCTCGCCCCATGCGTAGCAGTCGATCCGGCTGCCGAAGTTGGAGAACGACAGGCGTGAATGCGGCACGCCCGAGCTTGCCGCTCCGACCAGGATGGCGCCGGAATCCCGAAAGTCGCTGCTGGAGCGATTGAGCCGCTGGCGATTGGCGGCGTCAACGACCGTGTCCAGGTCGTGCGATCCGTTGCCGGCAGCTTCCACCACGACGATCCCGGAGTCCACGGCAAACCGGATGGCATCGAACGTCGCGGCCTCGATCTCGACGGGCAGGTTGCTCAATCCGTTGAAAGGGGTCTGGGCCTCGAGCAGTAGAACGTCGCCTGCGCTCATGGCCTGAACCGCGGACAAGATGGCGGCAGGGGTGCTGTAGGTGGTCGCGGTGCGGAACTGGGACACCACCCGTGCACTGGCCCGCGGCGCGATACCCACGACACCCAGCGTGTTGTCCGCGCCGACGACCTCGCCCAGCACCGCCGTGCCATGGCCGGGGTATGCGGCGTTGACGCCTGAGATCAAGGTGATGCCAGCGGCTGCGAGATCCTCATGGTTCAGGGTCCATCCCTGCTCGAGATCGACGAAGCCGACCCCGTTTCCATCCGTGCTGCCCCAGGCCCAGCGCGCATCGATGCCTCCAGGGGCTGCGTTCAAGTAGCCCTGATTGGCGCTGCGGGGATCGTCGTTTGGATTGACGGGCGGAGGACATGGACCGCCTTCGACGTAGACCTCATCGACCTCGGGCAATTGGCGCAGTCGCTTCACGACGTCGTCTGCAGCGGTCCGATCGCGGATTTCTGCGGCGAGGTACAGATCGAAGGGGCTGGTTGCCGCGACCCGCAGCGCCTGGTCTTCCGAGAAATACGGTCGGAGTTCAACGCCGGCGGCTTCCCGAAGGCTGGAGATGGCGCGGCTGCGAAGCTCGGGGGCCTCGGAGGAGCGCGTGGAATGTCGCTCCGAAAGTTTGACCACGATCCTGGCCGGCAGATTGCGTTGCTCGGAGGGTGGCGCCTTGCCATCGATGATTGCCATGAAAGCTTCTCCTTGAACCAGTCTTCTGCAGCCGCAAGATTGCGACGCGATCGCCCGCGAGATGCGCAACTGGTTCAATCAATCTAGGCTTGAAGTTCGCAAGCTGCCTCCTCCATGAGGATGAGAAGGGCGGCTACTTCCGTGGTCGCCCTTCGTCAATCCAAGCCTGAGTTTCCTTGATGCCAAGCCGGTAACGCGCACAGTTGAAAACCGCAAGTGCATTCAATTCCTGCGCAAGCAACTCCTGGAACTTTGAAGCATCCTCCTCGGGTAGCCCCAAGCCGGCAAGCGCCTCCGCCACAGGCTTTCGGCCCCTGACCACCAGGCCCACCGCTTCGTTGAGCGCCTCGCGGTACGTGACGCGAAATGGGTTCGGCGCGCTCATGGACTCCTGCACCACCTTGTACTTGGCTTGCGAGCGTCGGTAGGTCCAATCGAAGAGATCCACTGCCATTGAGACGTCGCAGTACTCGTAGACGCCCATCATGGCCAGCGCGTAATCTTCTCGGTCGACATCCAGGAACGACAGAGGTGCCTGGTTGTAGAGCATCAGCGGGACATTGGCTGCAAGCCGACTCACTCGCTTGTTCCCATCTTCGAAGGGCTGCAGATACGCCAGGTTGACCCAGAGGAAAAAGGCAGCCTCCATAGGGTTTTTGATGAGTTGAGCCATCAAGATGATGCGCTCGAACATCTCCTTCAACACCGCTGGAACCTGGGCGGGAACGTAGGTGGTGCCGCTGATGTTGACCACTTTTTCGCGAATAGCCCCGAGCGAAGCCACATCCAGCAGCAAGTCCTGCATTAGCACCGAGTGCAGATTGCGAACGAGTCCGGCACTGAGTCCCTGGGTCGGGACGGCATCCACCAGGAACTCGATGGCAGCCTTGTGATTGAGCAGCATGACCGCGTCCCCGTCTGTGGCAGCCGCTCCGCTCCTGAAAAGCTCCTCGGTGTCCTGCAGGGTGTAGCGGTTGCCCTCGAGATGAGATGACGACCACGACAGGTCGATCAGCAGTTGCTCCGGAACCTTGCGGACATAAGTGCCCGCCGGCAGTTGCCCCGGGTGGCGACCGAGCGCAGCCAGCTCTTCGGCGAGCTCGCGCGGCAGCAGGAAAGTCTCGTTGGGCCTGTACTCATCGACGAATTCGCGGCGGTACGTCACCGGCGTGCGGGCTGCCAGCGGCATTGCGAGTCGCTGCCTGAGTTCCACGCTCGCCTTGCGCCAAGTCGGAGCAACGCGGCGCGGGGCTTTTGGGGCTTCTTCGAAAGGTGGCTGAGCTGCAGCCTTTTCAAGCGCAGCGGGGGTTCCCGTTGCCAGCAGGCGATACCGGGTAGCACGAGCCTTGCCGGCGACCTCGATGCGCTTGTCCGCCACCAGCCTTGACAGCATGCGCTTGACGGCAGGCAGGCTCGAGCCTGCGGCTTCGACCAGTTGGCCAGAAGAGACGCGCTCGTGCCCTGCGGACGCGAGAGCGGCCATCGCTCGCAGCAAGGCATCGGATGTCAGTCGGGCGTCGTAAGGCATGAATCAGCTCGATGTTGTGAGCTGATTCTACCAAATTCGAGCCGATATGGCGCATATCGGCTCGATATTTGAGCCGATACTGAATGAGCTGAGCTGAGCTGAGCTGAGCTGAGCTGAGCTGAGCTGATACGCAGCCGGGCAGCCAGAATGCCGCGTTGTCGTTCTCGCCAAAGCGATCGCTTCGAACTTCAAGAACCTTGAGGGGGCCTAGAGGTGAGCGACTTGATCAGGCCGTTGTCGGTGGACTCTCCAGGCCTTGTGTCATTGAGCTTGGAGCTGCGTCCCCAAGCCCGTAGCTCGAGTGCCCTGGACGTGAACTCGGGGCCCGAGCGCGATCGGCTTGAACCAGCGCCTGAACTCGTGCCGCGATGCGATCCAGCACGACCTCGTGGTCAGTCTTCGTGCCCATCTCGCCGCGGACTCTGGCATCGAACATCGTGTGTGAACCGAACAGGTACATCGCAACCTGGGAACCCACAAGGTTCAGATCGTTGAGCAGCGGCTGGCCACCTGTCTGCCCGGCCGTCACACCGAGTTGCCGGAAGGTCGGATTCCAGGCGCACCAGCCGCCAAAGCCGGCGATGGTTGCGTCGGTCGGGCCGGCGTGGGCGTACTGACTGCCGTGGATCTGCTCGCGGCGCTCGGGGTCGCGCCAGTCGCGGAGATCGACCTGTTCAGGCGGCAGCGCCTGAAGCATCAAGCGGGCCGTTTCGAGGTTTTCAAGCCAGAACCGGATATGGGCCTTTCCAACGATCCACGGGTTGTATGAGAGATGCTTCATCAGATATCGAGATCGCAAGCCAACTCATGAACGCGGCTATGGGAGCCGCATTCCAGGGGCAATGTCACTGCTGAGCTACAAATGCAGCCAAATGTATCTGTGGACAAATCTCTTGTCACTATCAATGTTGAGAGCTTGTCAAGGTGCCGGTTTGTTGTTTAGGAACTGCTCAAAAGTCGAGCAACCTGTGCATTTGGCATTCCGCATGCTTTTTGAGCGGAGCCTTGGTTCCCCGCCGGGGGCTTCAGGAAATCCATGCATGCGTTGTGCGCGATGCGGAACTGCCAGCCTTCAACGTTCTGGATCGATGGCACGCCCAAAACTCTAGTTGGCCTTGCACAGGGTTTCCTTAACGCAGAATCTCAATTCAAAAATCGAATCCGGTAATCGGCCGGTGGCATGGCGCACTGCTCGAGTCGCCCGAACACGCGGTACCGATTCCTTGCGAGAAGACGGTAGAGCGGATCCCGAAGCTGGACGGGCACGAGCCAGCCGATCCAGGCCAGTCGCCACGGCCACCCGAGCGCGCTCAGGACACGGAAGATCGCACCGGTGTGCTGCCAGCTGCGCTCCCCATCGATCAGGAGCAAGGTCTGCAAACCGTCCACCGCAAGTCCTGCCTTGGCGAGCAACGCCTGACCCGCCTCGCTCTGGATCGACGCGAACCGGAAAACGCCCCTGCGGTCATGGCGCAGCAGGAACTGCACCCAGCCATTGCAGAGCAGGCACTGCGCGTCAAACACCACGATCATGGATTCGGGACTCCTTCGGAATCAGCAGTTTGCCGTAATAGCCACTGACGACGCCGATCCAGGGCAGGGAGGCGCGGACATTGAAGCGAAGGAAGTCCTCGTCCCCGGACTCTTCGGCGACGACGGCCGGGAGCAGCCAGGCGGGGCACCGTATCCCGAAGAAATGGAGTCGTTCAAGCTGCATGATCAACCGGCCTTGTGATTCCTGCAGAAGGAAAGCCAGTCGCGCTGCGCCGAGCTTTTCCACGACGAACTGGTGTTGCTGCGTCAACGCGGAGGTCATCACCCCGGACGGAAAGTGGCGCGTCCAGGTTTCGCGATCCGGTTCGGCGTCGAGCTCGAAGCGGATGGTGCCATCGACGGCGCTCCGTGGCGTGCCGATCAGTCGAGCGAGCAGCCTGGCCAGCCATGACTGCGGTGCCTGCATCTGCACGTCGCCTTGCACAACGTGCGAACCCAAAAGGCTGTGAAATCGCTGAAGCGCGGGGTGCAGCCGCAGGAAGCTGTCACCCATGACCCGGCGATAGAGCGAGCTACCGGTCATTCGGTGTCAGCACTTCAGATCGAAAACGCGCTTGCGCGCCTGGTACAGCGCGACATCGGCCTGACCCCTGGCAGATCCTGTCGCTTTCGTCGCCCGCTCTTCGAGTTCCGGGATCTGCTGATCCAGCGAGGCACACTGACGCTGATCCGCCGGCGACAGGTTGTAGCGCCGTCGCCGCACGTCCATCTCGCCGTGCGACAGGCCGTGCAGGGGGCGCGTTGCATTGTCCAAGGTGGTGTGAAACTCTTCGCGCTGAACCTCCTTGCCTTTGCTCGAGCGACCGCTCATCTTGTCAGCGCCCTGGGTGGGCGCCACGTCGACCGTCTTCGCCCCAACGCAGGGGACATCCGAGTAGTTCACTTTCCCTGGGTCTCGCAGCGGTAGACGATCTGTGGGGCAGCAGTGCAGACCGCGGGGATGAGGAACAGGGCGACGTGGAGGTATTTCATGGCACCTGAGGACTGCAGACGCCGAAGGTGGCGAGGGTGAAGGGTGGGAGTTCACGCCAGGCGCTGGCGGTTTCAGCAGTCATTCGGGTTGGGACGCCATGGCGCTGCAGATGGTAGCGAAGGTGGCTACCGCTTTCTGGGGCGCCGTTCTGACCACGTCCATCGGGCTGCTCAGAACGCGCTTGTAGCGATCCATCACCGCCGGCTCGACGCCCAGCCAGCGAGATATCTTGGGCGTCTGCCCATGCCTTTGCACGCTGACAAGAAGGGGTAGGTCAACGCGGCATGCATGCCGATCAGGTATTGGAATCGGCGGCGCAAGCAACTTGCATCAGCGCGGTCAATCCCGTACGCTGGCCCGGCGTCCGCGCGCAACACCCGAGCCCTTGCGGGCCGCCGGGCCGGCCTTGCAGACGCGCAAAGGAGTCCAGCCATGCCAAGCCGATCGAACGGCCTCGCGGCCGAAATGGAAGCAGTGCGAACGCTGGCGTTCGTTGGCGCCGCGGGCGCCGGCAAGAGCTCCCTCGCCGAGGCCTTGTTGTACAAGGCGGGTGCCATCGGAGCGTGCGGCAGCATCGAGCGCGGCAGCACCGTCAGCGACCACGACCCGCTGGAGCGCCGCATGCAGCATTCGCTCAACGCATCGGTGATGCACCTCACGCATGCCGGCACGCGCATCCACTTCATCGACACGCCCGGCGGCCCCGACTTCCTCGGCCAGAGCCTGCCGGCGCTGGAGGCGGTCGAGACGGCGGCGGTGGTCATCAATGCCGCCACCGGCATCGAGCCGATGACGGTGCGCATGATGGCGTACGCGGCCTCGCGCCACCTCGCCCGCATGATCATCGTCAACAAGATCGACTCGCAGGGCGTCTCGCTGGCGGGCCTGCTGGCCGACATCCAGGCGACCTTCGGCCGCGAATGCCTGCCGCTGAACCTGCCTGACGGGGTCGGCAGGCAGGTGGTGGACTGCTTCTTCAACCGCTTCGGGCAGTCCGACTTCGGCCCCGTCGAAGTGGCGCACCGCGCGCTGGTGGAGCAGGTGGTCGAGGTCGACGCGGCCTTCGTCGACCGTTACCTCGAGGAGGGCGACGTGGATTCGGCCGAGCTGCACGCGCCGCTCGAGCAGGCGCTGCGCGAAGGCCACCTGATCCCGGTGTGCTTCGTCTCGTCGCGCAGCGGCGCCGGCATGGCCGAGCTGCTGGACGTGATCGTCAAGCTCCTGCCAGACCCGACCGAGGCCAACCCGCCGGACTTCATCGTGGGCGAGGGCGCAGAGGCCCAGCCCATGGAGGCCAAGCCCGACCCGACGCTGCACGTGCTGGCGCATGTGTTCAAGGTCACGATCGACCCCTATGTCGGCAAGATGGGCATCTTCCGCGTGCACCAAGGCACGGTCACGCGCGACAGCCAGCTCTACATCGGCGACGGCCGCAAGCCCTTCAAGGTGGGGCACCTGTTCATGCTCCAGGGCAAGGACCATGTCGAGGTGTCGCGCGCCGTGCCCGGCGACATCGTGGCAGTGGCCAAGGTCGAGGAGATCCATTTCGATGCCGTGCTGCACGATGCGGCCGAAGACAGTCACGTGCATCTCGCGCCGCTGGCGTTCCCGGTGCCAGTGCATGGCCTGGCCATCGAGCCCAAGCGTCGTGGCGACGAGCAGCGCGCCTGGGAGATCCTCGGCAAGCTCGCGGCCGAGGACCCCTGCCTGCGCATCGAGCACGTGGCCGCGACCAACGAGACGGTCCTCTACGGGCTCGGCGAGCTTCACCTGCGCATCGCGCTCGAGCGCCTGCGCGAGGTGTACCGCTTCGAGGTCCAGACGCGATCGCCGCGCATCGCCTACCGCGAGACCGTGACTGCGCCCGCCGAGGGCCATCACCGCCACAAGAAGCAGACCGGCGGCGCCGGCCAGTTCGCCGAAGTCTTCCTGCGCATCGAGCCGCTCGCGCGCGGCGCGGGGTTCGAGTTCGCGGACGAAGTCCGGGGCGGCGCGATCCCGGGCCAGTTCATCCCCGCTGTCGAGAAAGGCGTGCGCGAGGTGCTGGCGTGCGGCGCGATCGCCGGCTACCCCGTGGTCGACGTGCGCGTCGTGGTGCACGACGGCAAGCACCACAGCGTCGACAGCAAGGACATCGCCTTCGCGACCGCCGGCCGCAAGGCCTTCATGGCCGCGATCCGTGAGGCCCGGCCAGTAGTGCTCGAGCCGATCGTCCAGATCGAGATCGCCATGCCTGAGCATTCTGTCGGCGATGTCACGAGCGACCTGTCGTCGCGGCGCGGCCTGGTCACTGGCACATCGGGCAATGGGGTCGGCACAGTGGCCATCGGCGGGCAGGTGCCCGAGGCCGAGCTGGCCAACTACCAGTCGCGGCTCAATGCGATGACCAGCGGCCAGGGCCGGTACACCATCGCGTTGTCGCACTACGAAGCCGTGCCGCCGACCGTTCAGCAGACGCTGATGGGCCAGTACCGGGTGCGCGAAGACGAGTAGGAGAAGCTCAGAGCAATTCGAACGCGATGTCCTGTGCATCGCCCACAGCACCTTGTTGCCGAGTGAACGCAACTGTTCTTTGCACTTTGCCTCTCGCTACTACCCGCAGATGACGCAGGCGCGATTTGCTGGACTGGCTGGCTGGCTGGCCGGTCAGGCAGCCCTATCGCTCTTCTTGCACGCGCGCCGCCGAGCAATCGACTAGGGCGTACCGTGAGGTCAAAATGCTTCCTCGCCCGGCTATTGCGATCACCCTAATTCTTGCGGCACATGTCCGATACGCAGGGCGGATTCAACCGGTCGCTGCAACACATTGGCTGAACATCTCAGCGGGTGTCTGGAAGCCAAGCGTCTTGCGCGGCCTCTTGTTCAATTGTCTCGCGATCGCGTTGAGCTGAAGCT